>CAZFKB010000104.1:0-9582 GCA_964519785.1 uncultured Candidatus Obscuribacterales bacterium
AAGACAATGGTGTTTATGGTTTGACCAAAGGTCAATTCTCGGCAACAGCAGACCAGGGCTCCAAGCTCAAAGATGGAACAGCCAATCATTTGAATGCAATTGACCTTTGCGGTCTTGCAATCGAGCTTGGTTGCAGTTTTGTCGGTCGTTCGTTTGCAGGAGACCCAAGACAGTTAGTGGCACTTTTGAAAGCCGCTATTTCGCACCGTGGAACAGCCATTCTTGATGTAATCAGTCCTTGTGTCACCTTCAACAATCACGAAGGTTCTTCCAAGTCGTACAAGAAGGTGAAAGAAACCGATACTCCTTTGCACGAACTCGGTTATGTTCCATTCTACGAACAAATCACAGTTGACTATCAAGAAGGCGAAGTTCGCACAGTGGAATTGCATGATGGTTCGCATTTGCAGTTGAAAAAACTTGGTCAGGATTACGACCCGACTGATAGATCAGCTGCTGAGCGTGCTATCTCACAAGCCCACAAAGATGGTCACTTGCTTACAGGTTTGCTCTACATCAACGAAGAATCCCAAAACTTTGGTCAAGTCCTGGATATGGTGGATACACCGCTTTCAAGACTTAAGTCTGATGAATTGCGTCCACCCAAAGCCGCGTTGGACGAAATCATGGCTGGCTTGATGTAAGTCATTGAAATAAGCAAAGCTGCAGAGGCGGGACCGAATATTTTGGTCTCGCCTTTTTCTTGATTGTTGTTAGATTTTTGACTTTTGCATCAGAGTGTTTTTGCCTGAAATATAGACATAGTCGAAATCGCCCCAGAGTGTCCCTTTATTCGACGAACTCGTGTTGTATACACAACGCGCAATATCTTTAGTCGTTGTGGTATCAACTATGCGAGCATCTTCAAGAAGTGGTATCAATTCGGTCATTGGATAGCGGTGCGAACCGTGCTCAGCAGGTATGCAGACGCCGTTTATAGAGACAGTTTTGATGTTGTTATCGCGTAGATAGTCAGTCAGACTTTTTTCATCGATGCGTTTTTCTAGAAATGAATTTCCACCCCAAAAAATTACGCGAGCAGATGGATTCCAGAGTGCTTTTGTAATGGCTACAAATGCAGTCATGGCTAGCTTGTTTGAATCATTATCACGAGCTGATATCGTTTCTACCTTTATTCCAGCTGCTTCTGCTTCTGATACCAATCTTGTATAGTCTTCAGAATGGATTTCTGATTGTTCAATGATGAGATGAGTTGCGCCTCTTCGTGCTAATCCAGGCATAAGTATTGCGCCGAATTCTCTAAACGAATTTACGATTGCGTTTGACTGGCAGAATAAGAGAACCTGGTTTTCGCGAATTAGTTTGTAAACAGCGACATCAGGGTTGGTGCCATACAATTGCACTTCATTTAAATACCTGGCGAAAACCCCGCCTACTGCATTCATTTGAGGAATAGTCTTTTTAGGATCTATGCTTACACTTGCAAAAATGTCATCAGCTTCGGGAAGATGCAGTAGATCGGTATTGTTCTGGTTGGGTGTTAGTGGTTTGCGCTTTTGTACGCGCATGTCACTGTAAGCAGCCTTCCAGATCTCGTTGCTTTTGGCCATATCACTCTCGTGCTTAGAAGCGATTGAGTATGAACGTTATTGGATTTAAGGGAAGGTCGTTAATTAAAAACATGCGGCGATGTCAAGCATTATCAAAGATAAGCCCGTTCTAAGAAAAATGCAAGTGAATTCACTACGTGCCTGCTCTGCTGGGCGCTAGGGCTTCTTTACCCGCTCGATATCTTTTTCCAGGTCTTTATAAATGAACTCGCGTTCGACTCCATTTAGCTCATCTGTCACTCTGGTTAAATAATCGTCGTTTTTCAGTGATTCTTTGATTCCATTTGCTTTGGTAATAACACTTGAGCGGTGAATGATTTCGTCGGACTTCTCTTTTGCCTTTTCAAAATACTCAAGTGCTGTTTTCTTGTCTCCTTCTGTCTCAGCTATAAGTCCAAGTCCATAATAATCAAGACCGACACTTCCTTGATAATGCTGAGCAAAAGTCGAATTGGAGAGTTCGAGCGATTTCTTGAAGTTTTCTTTTGCAGCAGTCAGATTCTTCAATTTCAGTTGGGCTGAGCCAATAAGCTCGTAGCTGCGAATGAGGCCTGGAAAATGTTCACCTCGAGTTTTAGTCGCGCTAACAGTCGCTTTTTGAGCATATTCTATTGCTTTTTCGTAGTGATGCAGATCAGCCTCAAAATATGCAAGCTCAATGAGATAGGAATCGCGCATCTCTATATTTCCAGTCTTTTCACAATACTCGATGATGCCTTGATAAGCGCTCAATGCTGAGTCGAAATTTTTCACTCGACCACAAAACGCCAGATAAAGTCTGTAGAGTACGAGAATGTCTTTGTCTGCGACATTAGATTGTTTGGCTTCGGCAATTGCTTGTTCAATTTTTTCGATACCGCGCAAAATATTTCTATTTTCGTAGATTTCTCTATAGGCTTCGTTTCGAGTGATTTCCCAGCTCTTGAGTTTTGGACTTTCGACCTCAACTTTGGCTTTTGGACTGTCTTTCGCTATGGCTGTTTGAGATAACCACACTAGGGTTAATACAGTAAGCGGCAGTAAGTAAAACACTTTGCGATTGATTTTCTTCATTCTAATAATTCTAAAACACTGTTTGAAGACGGTCGACATTGTAAGTGAAAACATGGTAGAATTTATGCTTTAGAGCCGGTCGAAACCGGGTTCAGGGGTCCCAATTTGCGAGGCCTAATTGTGCTGCATGGAGTAAAGTCAGTGTCTGAGAGCGTTCCGCTGGATTATAAGCTTGGCGAGCTGTTACTTGAATTCGGCATTGTAAGCCGTGAGCAAATGGAACAAGGTTTGAGAATCTCATCTTTTACAGCGATGCCGCTTGGAAAGACTCTCACTCTGCTTGGTCTTGTACCTCAAAATTTAGTTCAATCGGTTGTTGAAGCACAATCGATGCTACGCGACCGAATTATTGATGTAGACCAGGCTAAAAATGCCATCACATCCATGAAATTGAACAGTTGGTCATTTGCTGAAGCACTGCTTGATGTTGGCGTAAATCAGAATGCAGCTTCAAGCAGCAGGCTTGGAGAACTCTTGCAAGAAGCAAATTGTCTCGACAAAAAGCAGTTAGAGTTTGGATTGACCATCTCCGACAATTCAGGCTTGCCGCTGGGACAGGTCCTTGTTCAACTGGATCGAATTTCGGATGACTTTTTGCGCCTGTCTCTCGCCCTTCAACGAGAGTTGAGAGCTGGACACGTTCCAAGGCATAGAGTAATAGACCGATTACAAAAAGGAGATGCTCCCGAGACTACAGCAAACAGCATTCCAGACAATTTGCTTACTCGCGTAAAACTTGGTGAACTCTTTGTTCAAGCAGGTCTAGTTGATTCTGAATCTATGGAAAAAGCTGCGACTGTGGCAAAGATGAACGAGCAATTGCTCGGGCAGTATTTAGTCAATGCAGGAACTATTCCAGAAGAAGTGGTTAGTTTGGCTCTTGCTTTTCAATCGATGCTCTGGAAGAGTCAGTTCTGCTTAGAAAGTGCATGCCAGATTCTAAAAGAAGCTCAGGACAAAACTATCTCGCCATTTGAATTTCTAAGACAACGAGGCATGATCGATCCTGAAACAAACAAAATTGGTTTTGGTGAATTCATGCGTCTTGGCGGATATCTCACCCAAGAAAAGTTTGACGATCTGATGAACAGACTTGAAGAAGACCCTCATTTGAGCAATTTTGTTTTGCGTCATTTAGATTCTGGTGGCGAGCTTGTCGACATGGTAAAGCGTGCTCTCGATAATCAGTCGATGTCTCGAGTGGTGTTGCTTGAAGCATTGAGAGAAGATCGCAAGATTATTGAAACAGCATCAGTTTTATACGAGCTTTATCAATCGGGTAAATTGACTTTGAGCCAGGCTTTAGTTCAATTCACAGTAAAGCGAAGCGGTGCCGAAAGCGCCATTAACCTTGGTCAATAGACAGACTTACGGAAGTAATGGCTGCAATTTGCTGAAATCACCCAGAGTAGAAAATCCTGACTGGATATTCTGCAATAGAGCTTGTCTGTTCTGACGTTTTTTGTCGTCAGGGTCATTTACCATTACTTCGTCGAAGAATGCGTCGATGTGCGGGACTAAGCTTTCCAGAATTTTCAGATTCTGGTCATAGTCGCAAGAGAATTCTTTGTTTTTCAATGCATCATACAATTTTTTCTCTACTGTTTCGCTCAAGCTTTCAGCATCTACAGAGTATTTATTTTTCTTGTCGACTATGTTTGCTATTCGAACGCAAGCCCTGACTATCCCAAGACCTTCAGGCGATTGCACTAATTTTTCAAGCACTGTTGCTCTGAGCTTAGTGTCTTGAATATCTTTTAGTGGATTGCCTGCAAGAACTGATTCGATAATGGCGCGATTCAGATTTTGATCGAGCAAACGAGCCTTTAATCTCTGGGTCAGAAAATCAAAGAGATCAGCAAGTAGTTTTTCTTTTTCTACCTTTTTAGCTGCGTTTGTTTCTGCATAAAGATCAAGAAGATGTTGTGCATTTGCCTCAATATCTATATGAACTGGTTTGCCATCAATCTCAAGACCTTCAAGCAGGGTGTCCACAAGACCTTGAGCGTTTCTTCGCAATGCAAACGGGTCGCTTGAACCGGTAGGACGTTTGCCTAGAACGAATAGTCCAACCAGGTGATCGAGTTTGTCCACAATTGCAATTACTCGACCCAAGAAAGAAGGGGCTGGAACGTCTTCAAACGAACGTGGAGAATAGTGCTCAGCAATCGCCATGGCTACGTCATCGCCAAGACTTTCTTCCTGGGCATACCATGAGCCTACATAACCTTGCAATTCAGGTAGTTCACCAACTAGATTAGTTACCAGATCTAGTTTGCATGTTTTTGCAACAAGAGCTAATTTATTTGCAGTCCCAGGATCTAATTTGGCGTCTGTGGCAATTTTTGCTACTGCATGTTCAAGCCTAATCGACTTTTCAAAGTAACTTCCAAGTCCTCTTTGAAAAGTCAGTTGTTTGAGTGCTTCGACTCTATCGGTTAGCTTGATTTTTTGATCGTCAAAATAGAAAAATTTTCCATCTGCCAGGCGGGCTTTTAGTACTCTCTCATTGCCCTGTCTAACAGCGCTTTTAGCACTTTCTTTCTGGTCGATATCGTTATTTGTGACGGCAATGAAATAAGGCAGCAACTTTTTGCTTTTATGAGTAGTCGAATCACCATTGGTTTTCTTGGTTTCCTCAATGGGGAAGTATCGCTGGTGGTGCACCATAATAGTCTCAAGCAGTCTGTCTGGCAAAACAAGATAACTTGAATCGTAACCACCTATGATGGCACAAGGCCATTCTGTAATATGCACAACTTCTTCAAGAAGTGAGCCGCCAAGTCGTCTTGCGCTTCCAGCCACCGAGCCTGCCAGCGTAATTACCTGTTGGGTTATTGCTTCTTCTCTTTCCTTTGGGCAAACAAGGACTTTTTTGGACTTCAAAGTCTCTGCGTATTTGTCTACGCTTTCAATTGACACCATTCCTGGTGCCAAAATTCTATGCCCGCGTGTTTGTCTTCCGGACTTGAGATTTTCAAGCTCGAATTCAATCACTTTGTCGTCAAGCAATGAAACTATCCAGCGAATGGGTCTTGAAAATTTCATGTTGTAATCGCCCCAGCGCATTTGACGCTCGCTGGTCAAATTTGAAATGATGCCAGGCATGATTTGGCTTAACACATCAGATGTAGGCTTGCCTTCGATAGTGACATCAGCCACCAGATATAGTTCGCCCTTTTCTTCTTCTTGCTTGAGCGATTTGAAATCGACACCCTGTTTGTCGGCAAAGCCAAGCGCAGCCTTAGTTGGGTTTCCATCCTTATCAAGAGCCGTTCTGACCGGCGGTCCTTTTACCTTCTTGTTGATGGTTGGTTGCTTGTCGGGTAGTCCCTCGACAATTGCCACCAGCCTTCGAGGCGTTGACAATCCCTTGACCAATTCAGGCTTGAGATTCAAATTGGTAAGCTCTTTGTTCAGCGACTCGGTCAGCTGATTGAGCATCATGGGGATTTGAGGAGCCGGAAGCTCTTCGGTACCGATTTCAAGTAAGTATTTATGAGTCATAGCCTGCGATTATAACGCTTATAAGTGTAACTAACGGGACACGAGCAACTGTTTTTTGATATAAATTGTTTTGTCACTCCCTTACTAATTACGAGTACCGATGAATTTAAAGGCTCATTCAAGTTTCCGCCTCCTCATCTCAGTGTTTGCCCTGACCAGTCTTTTGACCGGTTGCTTCAGTCGAAGCGGCGTCGAGATCAACGTACCGGACGAAAAAGGTCCTGTATGGGGGTTTATCGACCATAGCGGTAAATTCGTACTCAAGCCTAAATATCGAAGGGTCAAACAGTTTACCGAGGGACTTGCAGCCGCCGACTTGCACACACGCTGGGGCTTTATCGATCGTGACGGGAAATTCGTCATAGAAAGAGCGTATGAAGATGCCAAGCCGTTTAGCGCCGGGTACGCTGCAGTGCAGATGGGTGGAAAGTGGGGCGCTATATCAAAAGACGGAACCATAGTTTTGCCCTGCAAATACGAAGACGTTGGCGATGCGCACGAATGCAACCCAGATGCTGAAGACCACGCAGTCATGCTTCCTTACAAAGAAAAGCAAGGCGACAAAATGAAATGGGGTTTTAAAGACCTTGGTCCCCACCCTCACGGTGATATTCCTGCCAAATTTGACGATGTCATGTATTTTAATGACGGTCTTTGCCCCGTTTACAACGCAATGGTTGGCAAATGGGGATTCATCAACGCCAAAGGCGAGCAAACCATTCAATTTAAGTTCGATCGTGTGACCACATTTAAAGGTCAAACTGCCGAAGGTGAAATGGGCGACGACTTTGTGGTGGTCGACCCTATCGGAACGATGGCTCCTAAATCGCGTCTGGAATCAACAAAATCTTTTCATGACGGTCTTGCCATCCAGCAGAAGAAAGGAAAATTCGCTTTCATTAATAGAGACGGCAAACGTCCTTTCAAACTCAAATTCAGATATGCCGAAAACTTTTCTGAAGGTCTTGCTGTAGTGCAACCATTGCAGTCTGTCCGTCGAGGATATATAGATACTCGCGGAGAATTTGTCATTCCACCGATTTTTGATGATGCCCGTGCTTTTAGCGAACAGCTCGCAGCGGTCAAAGTGGATCCAGACGAATTCTTCAAGAGCTATAACGAAGACGGTACTCCAAAAGAGGCTCCAAAAACTGAGCAAGTAAGCGAAGAAAATAAGGATGAAGAGTCTAAAGACGGCTCTAAGGAAGAGTCTAAAGATGAGTCTAAGGACGAATCCAAAGAAGAGTCTAAAGACGAGTCTAAGGAAGACTCTAAAGACGACGCCAAAGATTCTAAAGAAGATTCCAAAGAAGATTCTAAAGACTCTAAAGACTCTAAAGACTCTAAAACTTCGTCCAAATCTTCTAAGGAAGACGATGATGAAGACGTGAAGAGCGAGTCTAAATCAGAGAAATCGACAAAGAGTGAAAAGTCGAAGGGTAGCGATGAAAGCGACTCTAAAGCCGACAGCAAAAAGAAATAAGTCAGCAATTCTGCTTGTTTCACTCACTTCTTTGGTAATACTTTGTGGTTGTCAGTCTGTAGGTGCCAAAGATTCATATGGGACTTATGGCGAACTCGAGTATTTAGGCTCAAGCTTAATGACCAGAGCAGAGCTTGAGAAAATGCTGCACTTATCTCCCGGAGCAAAATATGCAAGCATTGAAAAAGCATGTGAGCGTGTCAGGAAGAGTTTGAACGATCGACGGATCATTACTGACACAGATATCGTGGATGGTGGCAGTGATGCACTTTTTGTAGTGATTGATATTAGCGAACCTGGCAAAATAGTTCCAACAAGACCATTGAGCGATCCGCGCTATATTAAGGTGCCGACCGAGAAACCGAATTTAGTCTTAAGAGAGTTGCGCGATCGTTTGACTCAATTGACTTACGATGGTCGTTCGTTCAAAGAAACCTATCCAAATGGCTTCAAGCAATATTCAGATGCTGTAGCTGAAGAAAAAACGAAAGAACTTAAAAGTTATGGAAGCGTACCCGAATTGAGAGATGCATGGCTCAATATCGTACAGTCCGACCCAAATCCAGAAAGGCGTGTAGACGCAATCGAGCTTTTAAATTGGTCGGGTAATTATCCCGAAACCATTGCAAAAATAATGCCTGCTCTAGATGATGTGAACAAAGAGGTCAGAGTAGCCGTAGCTAAATTCATTTATCCACGACTCGAACTTTTGCCATATGATTTTCCACACGGTAAACTAACTGCTGCCTTTTGCAGACAAATTCGCAGACCATCTCATGGTGACAGGCTTCGTGCCATGGCTTGTTTGAGTGTACTTTTGCGCGACAAGCCTGAAATGGTGCCTCCAACTCGTGAGGTGGCACAGGACCAGATTGACTTAATCGCCCAGCGCACGCGTATTCCACCACTAAAAGAACTGACTGAGAGAGTGAAATTCTTACTGTCTTCGTATCGAGAAAAATCTGGCACCAAGAGACCTGTTGTTGAAGACTCTAATTTTTAGATGCAAATGCTTGATTTGGGCTTGGTTAGCTCAATCTTCGCAACCTAGCTTAATCTAAGCTACTCTTTGTGTAAAAATACCTTATAAACCAGCCAGGTTCTATAAGCGAAGCTGCGCTGACTGCTCCGTCTTTTCCGACTTCGACTTTACCGGTATCAGGAACTGTTTCATAAGACTTTGTACATCCAAAAATAATACTTTTCTCGCAGCTATAATCGTCATTTTCGAACATTTCAAATGTGAAATTCTCTTGTTTTTTAGCAGGCACTCTAGAAACTCTCATAGCCTTGCAGTTTTTCAGCAGATTCAAATATAGCGAAAAGTCTTTTTCTGAAATATCTGCATTTTTTGGATAACCAGATTCAAAAGTGCGCAAATCAATATATTTTTTTCCTTCAACAGAAAATCCTCTAGAATCGATGACATCAACCTTGTCTTTTTTGAGTTTTTCTATGAGTTTGAAAAAATTTGATCTTTGATTTTTAAATAGCGTTCTTAGCTCAGTATCACTGGGGCAGCTAGTAAAAGCATTTTCAGGTGATTTGTATTTCGGAGTTTCATAAAGTTTTTCAATGCAAAAGCAAGTCAAAATAGAGGGCACAAGCACCACTATTCCAAATATTGCTAGTCCGATTGCGATCTTATTTTTCGCAAACATTTCACTTGTTATTTTCATGCACGGAAACTAAAAACCTAATGACAAGCCGATCTGAAGCTATTATTCCCAAGTTCTTCAAGGTGATATTTAATTCTTTTGCAATTGTTATGTTCAACCTGACGGAACAATTTCAAATATTGAAGCAGACAATCCCAAGAAATATGGTGCTGCCACTTGTTCAAAGGGTAAAAAGCAATTGCTTTCGCTTGAACTGAAGTCACCTTTTCCATTGCAATGCCCAATACCGCTCGTGGTGGTCTGACCCCCGAGAAATAGACACCTAGATTTCTACGCTGCCTCCAATTAT
>CAZFKB010000105.1:0-9039 GCA_964519785.1 uncultured Candidatus Obscuribacterales bacterium
GGTGGCGCCGCCGCAGTACAATCGAGAAAGGCATAAAACCATGCCTACATCTTCTGCATCTAAATCAAACTGAATCGAAACGACTCGCTATCAAATCAAATGAATCTACTTACCTTAAAATTCAGCGGGTCAATACCCCACTAAAAACCAGTCTCACAGCGGCGCCCCAATGAAAGGCTCTACATCCAAAAGAATGCTCAGTGCAGCATAATAGCTATGCGCGACGTGCAAAGGAGGTCGCATGAATGGAATTAAATTTCCCAGGGATGCTCCATTCCCTGTCTCCACGTAAAAGAGTCATTGACTCTGCCCGCGCAAGTAGTAAGCAATGAATCTTGTGCAAGCAGGGCACGAACGGTCCAATTCTGGGAGCCTAACCCGGATAGGACCAAGGGGACGACCGGAAGGATTAAGAAACTGAACCATTGTACGTTTCGTTATATGTTACCGGTGAAATCAGGCTGATACACCGTGACCAAAAGGTAAGTGGGTTGGCAGCTTTAGGATAGCTGAAAGCTGCATGGAGCCTACATTCCCACCGGAATAAAGATGGAATCCCACCCGGTCAAGCGTCATGCAACATCAACACGGTAAGCCCAACGGGCTCTCTTAGGAGAAATCTGACCGTAAGGAAAGACCAAAGCCCAGTGGGTAAAGGATGCTGGAGAAAGCGAAAGCCGCTTTGTAATGAGGCGGATAAGGTAATACCCAAATCGAAAGATGGCTGACTTCCAGCTGGTATCCAGCGAAAGATCAAAGTAAAGGAACTGAACATCCTGTGAAAGATAGAATCGAAAACGATATTGGAGCAGATGGACAAAAGCGGCTGGATTGGGCTGACATAAATTGGAAGCTCGTTCGTCGTCGAGTTAAGAACTTAAGACAGAGAATCTTTCGTGCAACTCAAGAGCAGAAGTGGAAAAAGGTTCGCAGCCTTATGAAACTGATGCTCAGAAGCTACTCGAATTTACTGCTAGCTGTGCGACGAGTAACTCAGGAGAATCAAGGAAAGAAGAGCTGGGGTGTCGACAAACACGTCGTTCTTACTCCAAAGAATCGAATGAGACTGGCACGCGGAATGATGAAACACAAACTCTGGCAGGTCAAACCGGTCAGACGAGTCTACATCCCAAAAGCGGGCGGACAACGCCCACTCGGAATACCTACTGTCAAGAATCGTGTCGCGCAAGCCATTGTCAAAAACGCACTGGAGCCATGCTGGGAAGCTCAATTTGAAGCAAACAGCTATGGTTTCCGTCCGGGAAGAAGCACCCATGATGCCATTGACCAGTGCTGGTTAAGACTTAACCGGCGCGCAAAAGACAGATGGGTTCTCGACGCGGATATCAAAGGAGCCTTTGACAATATAAGCCATGACTTCATCCTCAAAGCCATAGGAAATATTCCTGGCAGAGAGTTGATAAAACAATGGTTGAAAGCTGGTTATGTAGAAAACGAGGTTTTCCATGCCACCACCAGTGGCACCCCTCAAGGTGGTATCATCAGCCCGTTACTTGCAAATATTGCACTAAACGGAATGGAACAACTTTGTCGCGGCAAATTTGGTTTCATCAGATATGCTGATGACTTCGTTGTTACCGCTCAACGGAAAGAAGACCTCGAAAAGTTTAAGCCCATAATTGAAGACTGGCTAAAACAGAGAGGACTGGTGTTGAACGAAACGAAAACTCGAATAGTCTCCATTGAAGATGGATTCAATTTTCTTGGTTTCAATATTCGTCATTATCATGGGAAGTGCCTTTTTAAACCACAAAAGGAAAAGGTAACCGCCTTTCTGCGAGATATCCGTCAATGGCTGAAAGGCAATCGACAGGCGACATCTGAGAATGTTGTCCGATATCTCAATCCGGTTCTTAGAGGATGGGCTAACTACTACAGACATGCAAGCAGTAAACACACTTTCTCTTACGTCGATTCCCATCTCTGGAATGCACTCTGGAAATGGGCACTTCGACGTCATCCCAATAAGGGAACGGATTGGATCAAGCGCCGATATTTCGGATTTTCGCATGGACGAAACTGGAGATTTCGCACGTTTTGCACTGACGCTTATGGCGAGCGCGTCGAGATGGCAGTGACTAACATCACAACAATCCCGATTCGCTATCACATAAAAATCAGAGGAACAGCGAGTCCTGACGATCCGGCATTATCCGAATATTGGAAAACTAGAGCCGAACGTGCGAAGGTGACAGTATCCTCTTTGAGCCTGGATGCTTGAGCCGCTTGCGGGGTAACTCGCACGAGCGGTTCTTAGGGGAGTTTGGGCACGGTGACGTGCCCATGCTTACCCGACTATCAGATCCGCAAAGCACCTTCAAATTTTCTTGCTCAATAATCTGACAACAAACCGTCAAAAGAAAAGTTGCTTCCCTGGTCAAATCCACTCTTCTCTTGCTCTACAACTGAGATCAAGTAGGGACCTCCTTGCTTAGTAGGTGGCATGGATATTTCATAAACTCCAGGTTTTCCTATGTGTACTCTCCAGAGAAATTCTCCTTCACCTCTATCGTAAGAAAATCCAATATGATTGCCTTTTGTACACTGTTCAACTGGCACACCATTTCCACTTGCGCAATTAATCACTGTCGGCCCAACAATATCGTCCTGATAGCCTGAATTGATACTTTTACTTTCCCATCTGTAGATGTACCAAATTCCATAAGCTCCCGGCTTGCTCAAAGTAATCTTTGCCACACCTGGCATACGAAGCTTCTCTGGTGCTTTGGATTTATAACCAAACATCAAAACAGCAATCGTACACAGCCCTAACAGAGCCATTCCAAACGAAACAAATTTCCAATTTTTCCAATTTGTTGAAACATTCATAGTCGCTTACGCCTCAATGCCATAATAGTAAAATGCGACCAGTACTTGCAATCATTCTTTCTTCAATGTGCTGCCTAATTTACTCAGGCAATCAATCCTGCCTCGCGAAGAAAAAGAATACCGCCAAGCGAAACACTCATAACCTCAAGAAAAAAGACCATATCCCTAATAAAACAAACAATTCGTACCCCCGCTTTACCTGCCCAGGACTAAAAGAAAACGGATACTGTTCCAATCGTCCCGATTCCGAACTCAAGCACAATCCGCCAAATTGGCCCCGACCTCACCTGAGCGATCATGAAGACGTTGAGCAATTTTTAAATGGAAACTCTGACACACTTTACGGGTTCGATGCAGTGCCTAAATACAAAAAGACACTTCCAAGCAACCTTGAACCATAAGCGCCATTATCGGCAAGTCTATGTCGATTGCCTTGATAAAGGGTCTTTTAAATGAGCCGGAAAATCAACCGAAAACGAGTTTGGTAAAAATGGGAATAGCAATAAAAAGCAAACTGGTTGAATCCATATCCAAATTTCTATTCTTTGTATTTTTTATGCTGGTCCCGGTTTACGTTATTTTCTTAAGTCCAACATTGCACTACTCCTACACTACGAGTTCCATTCAAACCAACCGGACGCAAACCAGTTTATTGCACAAAATGCTTCAGGGAAAATCCAAAAGAGGCTTAATTTGTTATATTCAAGCGTTGAGATTTACGGATCGCCAATATTTTCAAATTCAAAGTGATCACACTTTAAATTACGAACGAACTCATAGCGCGGATGGTCGGTGAAATTATTTTTGTTGCCGTCATAGCTCTTGTAAATCAATCCAGGAGCCGAATTCCAACCGGCAGTCAAATCAACAGCTACGCCAACAGCCATAGAAGCAAGTACACCATTGGACCAAACGACCTGAGGATTTGAACCAGCGTCGCCATATTTTTGAGCTTCAACAGAAAGAGTCCGTTCGTTCAAGAAGCCAATGCAATGCATACACGCGTATCCGGGAAGTGACAGTATTAATTGACCAAAAACGCGCGGCTTTTGGGACCGCACTATTGCCACATCCATGCCGATATCAATTAGTGGAATCAAGTATCGCCTGCAGGCGGACTCTAACTGACGGCGCTCATCAAAGCCATCGACGCAGCCAAATACGATGTCGCAAGTTCTAAGAATTTCCGGATAGTCTTGCCATCGAGCGGCAAGTGGCTTAGTTCTCGCTCTTTTATTGATGCTTTTAACAACACGATTGGCTACTGCTATCTTAAGTCGGCCTTCGGCGACGTCCTTTTCTGTAGCTCCAACTAGCCGGTTCAGGTTGGACAAGTCTATAGCCTGGCTATCGAATAAAACAAAGTCAGAAAAGCCAACGTGGCTTGCCTGCTGGACAATATGTGATCCTCCTCCGCTTAAGCCAATGATACCGATTTTCAATGAATGAATTCTCTGCGGTGCAAGGGGTCCAAGAAAAGTTTGACGGTCAAAACGCTCTCCACCATCAAATTCCGGCAATGCACTTATTACCAAAGTGGGCTGACCAATAACAGCTATGCGGTCCACCGGTTGAAGTTTTCCTCCAGGCATGACCACATTGGCAGAAGCCAGATCATGGCCCAAGACAAGCATCCCATGTGGCATTTCCGGATTGGCAAAAGTCAGGCTTTCAACGACGCGTGGAATTTCTTCGCAATCCATAAGACTAAAAACCGGAATTCCTGGAAAGTCATGCATATGCACATGGAATATGCCATCACCTGTGGAAAACGCGGTCTGTAAGGCGTCTCTTATAGCCTGACTGTTTATTCTGGCTCCTGAAAATTCATCGGGCACATACTGATCATCTGGAACAGGCCAGTAGTCGGCTGCCAAAATTAATTGAGCAGAAGCTTTGCGGTTGCCTATTTTGCAGCGCAAGAAGCCAATTCGCTCAAAAGCAAAAGAATGGGGACGAGCCAGATCGATAATCATTTTTTGATAAATATGATGGGGTATTTTTAAATGTACAGTCATCGTACTGCCTTCAAATGAATTGCCACCATTTGGGCCAAAGTCAGTCCTGGACAAGTTCTCCAGGAGAATGCGTACCAGTTGCGAGATAAGATATGAACGCCATCAGCATTCCAATTCAGAGACTCAGTATTGGTGCGATTGGCAAATGTCGGCTTTTGGGAGTAAAAAAGACGAGAGTCATATCCATCCAGGTGAATCGGGCGCAAGAGAAGATCCATGGTGGGTGGGTTCGCTCCGCCCGGAATGGGAACATCAGGAAGGAGGAAGTACGGAGTCCCAGCTTCCTCCATCTGTTTTGCCCCAGGAAAAATGACAAGCAATTCGTCAAGTTGATCCTGCGGAAAGACCATCATGATGAACCTGCTTCTCTGGGTCGAGAAATGAAAACTTCTCCACCTTTAATTTCAAGGGTAGCATCGTCTGCTACAGGCTCAAATTTGCCATGAATGATTTGATCCAGTTCATCGGCAGCAAGAATTTCCGCCCAGTCCTTCAAGGATGTAACCGCAAGTTGTCCACGGGGTATGTCGTATCGCACTCGATTTATGGTTATAAAAACGAGTTCTGGTTGATGATGCTGTCCATGTGTAGAGGTAGTTTGCATTTCTGGATCTCCGAAGAAGGGGGGCGATTTGTCCACGATTAAATTGTACTAATTCGCCACAGTAATACAATAGTTTTCTGTACAGAATATTTACAGTTAACAAAACATTTACATTGCCAAGAGATAACAGTGAAACCTAGTGGCATATACAATTAATACCCTTGCTTTCAACAGAATATACTGTCAAAATGCCTTTTGGTGTGGCGACTGCAGGAACAAGGACTATGGATTTCGAGTCAGTGAGGCAGATGCTTCAAAGCAACTATATGGAAGAGGTTCAATATCCTCAATCAAATGATATTTTCAATGTCTTTTGCAAGAAGGACGGTGAGTACATCGGCACAATACAAGTGATAGACGATGAAACACAGATGGATCAAAAAATCATTGCGCCATTGGCGCTGCGACTGCTTGAGCAAGAGATAGGTCTTCATCGATTTGACCATCAAGCAGATTATCCAGTTTCTATTTATGAGGAAGTAGTGGAACCGGCAATAAAACAATAATGCCCAGACTCAGAATTTAAACCAAGGCAGAGGAATATATGAATATTAATGCAGCAATACTAAATACGGCTGTTGTACGTAATCCAGAAGGAAAACAGTTCACGGTTAGATCTCCTTTGGCAAGCTTCGTAGCCACTGGAAAAGACCGCCAAGGCGCCCTAGACAGTTTTTTGCAAATGAATGGAGCATACGTTTTCTTTCAGCAACGCCATGTCCAGGCTTCGCGGGGACCTGGTCGTCCGAGCAAGCATTACGACGCCCAAATGCACATTCAAGTTCAAACACCGATAAAACAACGGTTTGAAGCCGTAGCCGAAGATTACAATCTCTCGCAAAGTGAAACAATTGTTTTTCTCTTGGAGTGCCTAGATATACTGAAAGTTGACTTTGTTAGTAAAGAGGAAATGGAACAAGCCGAAAAACGCATTTTTCAGCTAGCAGGTGCCAGTAAATAGTCAGTCTGTTTAAATATCTCCAAAACCTAGTATCCCCCTAGCGTAAGCCAGGGGGATACACTGCTATCATACCTAATGAAGACAAGAGAAACCTATACAGGAATTACAAGTTAGTCTTAAAAGTAATTCGATGGATCTGTGAAGACACAGCTCAATGGGTTGAATATAATGGAAGTGAAGCATTCTTCAGCGCACCGTGCTGCGTAAAAGTTCCAAAAATAACCGTGACAGTTAATGGCACCGAAAGCTATTCCAGTGCATGGAAATTCTCAGAATAAATTCCATGCGACATGCCCTCTGAGCCTAGATTTCCTACACAATCCATAAATCTGGAGCGGCGGTCCAAAAATAACGAAATTAACACCACTGACGATACTAGTCTTTTTAAAACGAAATGAACTTTATCGAATTAAACCGAGTGTCACTTTGCGAGATACATACAGCACTATTTAGCGCGCTATTTGCGACATTCGAGCAGCCTTGCTAAAGGAACAAACGTCGCCAGGTCGACATACATTACATATCAACTGGGTACATTTACAGAGCTTCTTCAATAGGAGATAATTGCTTTTCTACACAAACTCACTCCATTTGAAACCCTTAGCGCCACATTGAGTAAAAGACGTAAACCAAATAAATTAACTCTTCGCCAAGAAAGTCAGGCCGAAGATAAAGAACTTGGCATTGAACACATCTCAGAGCAGATGAGCCTCATAAAAGATGTCCTGGCTCAAAATGGCATAAACTTCATGCTCTGGATGGAAGAGTATTTAGGCGCCGCAGAAAAAAACGGCATGAGTCCCCCATCAAATTTTGAAGATTACTTGCCTTGGAATATGACTCCTGAAATGAAGATGCGTCTATCTCAAGACTGCTCTTTCCAACGCGGCAACGCTCACTTCCTTCAAAAAGCAAATGGAACTGTCTATCATATCTTGCCTGACGGCAGCAAAAAAATAATTGACTTAGGTTCTCTTACCTCAGAAGAATACGACAGCTTAACAAGCGCTTAAATAGGACTTTTAACTTGCCTAAGAAAAAAACAAACCAAGAAAAAATCACCTACTACCAGATAAAAATCACCCTAGTCGATTCCCCTCTGCCCATCTGGCGAAAGCTACTTATCCATGCCGATATGCCGCTAGACTTAACTCATGAAATGTTTCAAATAGCTTTGGGCTGGTCCAACTATCACCTTCATCAATTCGAAAAAGATGGAAAAAATTACGCCGACCTTGATACTGCAGATGGTGACAACTCCATTCTTGATGATACAAAGTACACTCTCAGAGACTTGCTAAAACAGCCTGATGATTCATTTCTCTATCTATATGACTTTGGTGACAACTGGCAACACAAAGTCGTTCTTGAAAATATTGAAATACACGAGGCCGCTAACTTCCTAGCCAGGTGCATTGATGGCAAAAGAGCCTGCCCACCAGAAGATGTAGGCGGCGTTTCCGGCTATGATCATTTCATAGAAAGTATCGAAGACGAAGACCATGAAGAGCACATCGAAAATCTTGAGTGGGCTGGATGCAATTTCGATCCCAATAGTTTTGATGCTCGAATCGTAAATCTCAGAATTGAACTATTTGAGCAAAGTCTTCAAATGATGACTAAGGAACTTGCTGCCAAAACAAATTAAACCAACCTACTTTTACTGAGCACGCTAAAAGCGACACTCCTTTGCTAGCCATTTAAACATTCGTCAGTCCAACTGACCGATGTCCCAAAGTACCAAGTGGATATATCAAAAAGGAAGTAGACTTAACCGTGCGCATCGACACACAAGACTTGTCAATAACGCACAATTGTTAGCGGTGAAATATAGTCTTTCGTTTTCAAGCTCGACAATCTTAATTGACTCCCCATCAATCTCTTCGTGTATTCGGGAAATCTATTTGAGCGGCTAGAGAAACCATTTATCGCACCGCCTACGATACTAATAATCCTAGCACTAAAACGACAGAAACTTAATAGCCTTAAATCGAGAATTAGGATCTCCCATCAACTCTTCCGACTTCGACTTAAGTGTTAGCTTCTCCTCTCGTTCAATCATCTGCTCTTTAATCTTGCGCATATGCAATTGCAGCCATTCTAAATCCTCTGCACATGGAGCCGTCTGAAGCATGTGTCCCAAAACATTGACCAGCGCTTTAACTTTCTCTAGCGGCTCCTCTAAGACCTTTATTTCAACAAGACTAGCCGCTCTATCACGCCACTTAGTTTCAGACGCCTCAGAAGCCCTAGAATCAGCTTGAACCTCTAAACACTTTTTCTGTCGGTATCTCATAGACAGCTCATAGATAATTCGACGAGCAGCCAAGCGACCAGGAGGCATATTTTCAGAAAGGGACAGGTGAGGGGGATGGCTTTTTGATGAAGCCACCCCCACCCCAGCGTTATATTCGTGTACAACACTTTCCAAGCAGCCCGATTCCTGACCATTTTGCAATTTCAACAGATCATCTTGAGTCTTCTTCCATAACTCCTGATGCTTATACAATGTCCTTGTGCTGACACCAGACTTAATGGCAAGGTCTCTGACAGAAAACTGTTGATTGCCTTCCTGGAAATCTTCGACTGCAGCTTTTATCTTCCTG
>CAZFKB010000106.1:0-9022 GCA_964519785.1 uncultured Candidatus Obscuribacterales bacterium
TCCGCGACGCCCTCTTAAAACCATTGTAGCCTCACTGCTTGCATGAGAGTCAGCTTCGACAGAGGGAGGCAAATAGAAATTTAGAGCAGTAAGGACGCCAAAAAGCGCAAACAAACGCTTGTAAAATGAATTCATACTGTTATCTCCTCTGGCAGGTTTCAGATGGAGCCCATTGTGGCTTGGACGTCTAGCTTGTTATTATGTTCCCCGAGCCAAATTAATCCCTGCGGAAGAGAGAAATGACAATCACATTAAAATCTAGTTTTACATTATTAGCACTCCTGGCTCTGTCCAGTCTGCCCCACCAAGCTTTTGCAGATTCAAAAGACAGCGAAAACGCGCTAAATGCGTTAGTTGCTGGAAATAATCGCTATATGACCGGACAATCAAGCATTCCACGCATCGACCCACAACGCAGAGAACAAACAGCAACTGAAGGTCAATTTCCAATAGCAACAATTTTAGGATGTTCAGATGCACGAGTCCCCCCAGAAATTGTTTTCGATCAAAAATTCGGCAAGCTTTTTGTTATTCGAGTTGCAGGTAATGTGACTGGAGTTTCAGAAATCGCCTCGGCCGAATACGGTGTCCACTATTTAAAGACACCACTTGTGGTGGTGCTTGGACATTCAGCTTGCGGCGCAGTAAAAGCAACAGCTGAAAGTGCCCAACTTAAAGGTAAATTGCCTAAACTAATCAGTCTCATTCAGCCAGCAGTTGATGAAGCGAGAAAAAATCGCAAAGAGTCAGACAAAACAGATTTTGTCGAAGAATGTGTCGAGCAAAATGTTAGATACCAGATGAAAAAACTACTTGAAGGCAGTGAAGTTATAAGCGCAGATCTGAAAGAAAACAAAGTCAAAGTGGTCGGAGCAATTAGAGACATCAGGACTGGCAAGGTCCGCTGGTTGGATTGATTTGTCTTAAGAAGGAAGCGCTTTTCAGTCCATTTCGTCAATGACTAGTTCCCTGTAAACAAAATAGCTAATATCATCTCAACTCGCACTAATTGAGCGGGATTTGACATTATTCAAAATTTTGTATACAGTGATAATGAAGAAAATAATCTGGCTTGGAAGCAGTTATAGAAGAATTCTCGAATTTCCTGAAGAAGCAAGAGAAGTTGCGGGAAGAGAGCTTCATGAAGTTCAGTACGGCAGAATGCCATCCGATTGGAAGAGTAAGGATTCATAATCCCAACGAACACAGAGTGCTGTATGTAGCGCGGTTCAAAAAAGCTATTTATGTTCTTCATGCCTTTCAAAAGCAAACTCAGCAAATCACGCTGAAAGATTTAAAAGTCGCAAGGAAAGCTTATGCCCAAATCAAAAATGATGCGAAAGAAAAAAGTGAACGGAGAAACGTATCTAGAAGGCTCTGACAACGTATTCCGCGATCTCGGCTTTCCAGAAGAAGAAGCAGTAAACATGCTTGCACGCTCTGAAATGATTATTCAAATCAAAGAAATTTTGGATGAACGAGAATTGACTCAAAACGAAGCCGCTAAGCTACTTGGCGTAAGACAGCCACGCGTGTCAGCGCTATACACCGGCAAACTCAACGATTTTACGATCGACATGCTGATGAAATGGTTGACGATCTTAGGTAAGAAAGTCACCATTCAAATCGAAGATCAAGTTGTCGCTTGATTTTCGTTTATTCAAATTCACTTTTAAGCAAACTACTTGGCTTGACAAAATTCAAGCAATATTTTGTGCATACGACGCACGCCATTTTCCAGAGACTTAATCGGCAATCTTTCGTCCTTACCATGCATAGTGGCAAGATGGAGTCTGTCTATTTCGATTGGTTGGAAGCCGTAAGCAGTCATACCAAGTTCTCGCATCCAGTGCGAGTCTGTGAACCACGGAACGATTACTGGAACGACAGGAACGTTTGGATTCTCTTCTTTAGCTACTGATTTGATTGTTTCGTACAATTCAGTTTGCAATTTGCTTGGCTCATTCGATTGCCAGTCTATTACTTTCACTTCGACTTCTGGATCGTCGACCAATTTAGTTATGTAAGCAACGAATTCGTCTTTTTTGACATCGGGAAGCAAGCGGCAATCGAGCTGAGCCATCGCTTTGGCTGGAATGACATTCGTCTTGTATCCAGCTTCCATGCGAGTCAGAGATATGGTGTTACGTAACATCGATGACTTGAGCATGTCTGAAAGAAGAAGCGGTTCTTTCTGTTTGTCGTTAATCGAATTTTTGATATCCTCGTAAGCCTTTTTCAATTCTCCACTTTCAGAAGCACTTATCTTGGTGAAATACTCTTCGACTTCAGGCAGCAAGCGGAAGTTTGGACCCGAATTGACAATTTTATTCAAAGCTCGAACGAGTCTATTTGTCGACGAATTGATCATGGGCATTGATGCGTGCCCAGCATCACCTTTGGTCGTAAGCTCGAACCAACAAATATTTTTCTCGGCAAAATCCACGCCCCAGTATTTGGCGTTACCTTTGTCGTCGGCTTCGATTGAAAAGCCTTCGTTTAAAACGAATTCGCAATCTTTGACAATATCTGGACATTTAGATTTGATTTCACCAGCACCACATTCGCCACCAGCTTCTTCATCTGGTGTGGCAAGAAACACTATATCGCGATCCAGTTTGACGCCACTTCGTTTGAGCATCAAGAAAGCTTCTAGCTCGATTACGCCCATACCTTTCATATCGATGGCACCACGTCCCCAGATTTCACCATCATGGATTTCGCCACCAAATGGAGCGTGTTTCCAATCAGCAGCTACAGCTGGAACCACATCGATATGGTTCATCAAAATAATGCCTTTCTTTTTTCCAGTCCCTTTGAGCCTTGAAACTACTAGAGAACGATTTTTTCCAAGCTCTATGACTTGAGCCTCAAGCCCTTCTTTGCGAATAATTTCAGCCAGAAAATCGGCACCTAGTTTTTCATTTCCAGGCGGATTAGTGGTATCTACTTTGAGGTAGTCACAAAGTATTTTGGTCGCTTCTTTGCCAGCAGCATCGTAGTCAACTGCACCATTGCTGGTACCAGCAGCTTGCAATGGCAAACTGAAGGTCAATGCTGTGAGAATCGATAGCGCGACTCTTTTCAACTTCATTTAAATTCCCTCTAAGAAGATATCTTTTACGCCTACCAAAGTTACAAGAAATTGGGAACTAACGGCAGCTTTTGTGATAAATTTCACGTTATGCAATGGTTTTAATAGGGTGCAAAAGCACCAGGAGCAAAACAAATGGCAAACCGCAAAATTTCTTCCGCAGTACTTCTTTCCATGGCAGTCTCTGTAGTCATGCCTCTGGCGAGTTTCGCCGGCGATGGCATCATCAAAGACGTGGAAAAAGGAGTTGAAAAAGTCGGCGAAGGAGCAAAAAAAGGAACTGAAGGTCTTGTTCACGGAACAGGCAAAGTTGTCAAAGGAACTGGAAACGCAATCAAGAAAGTTGGCGAAGGCACAGTCAAAGGCGCCGAGAAAATTGGCGAAGGCACTGTAAAAGGTGTCAAAAAAGTTGGTCAAGGCACCGAAGCCATGGTCAAAGGTGTCGGCAAAGGCGGTAAAGATATCGTCAAAGGCGTCGGCAAAGCTGGCAAAGATGTAGCTGGCGGAACCAAAGAAATGGCTAAAGACGACGCTAAAGGCGCTGGAGACGTAGTCAAGGGAACCGAAAAAGCTGTCACTGGCAAGTAATTCGATTCATCCGATTCGCTTCTTCAACTGGTAACTAAATGAAAAATATTCTTTCGTCCGTGATGGCGGCAGCCATCTTGTTTTACGCTTCTGGTTTGACAGCGTTTGCTCAAGACAAAGAGCCTGAACAGCTACCAAGCGGAGTCAAGTTTGTCGCCGCGGACGAAAAATATGGAATTAGCGAATACAAACTAGCATCAAATGATTTGCAGATTTTGCTTTTGGAGCGTCACTCGCTTCCAGTGCTTCTGTGCAACATGGTTTATCACGTAGGCTCAAGAAACGAGGCAGTCGGATATACCGGCTCCACTCACTTTCTAGAGCACATGCTCTTCAAGGGGACGCTTGCGCACGACCCGCTAAAGAAAACCGGTATCGATGACATTTTAAAAACTGTTGGCGGTGTCAATAATGCCACCACCTCAAGAGATAGAACGAATTACTACGAGCTTGTACCGGCAAATCAATTAGACCTTGCTTTAGATATTGAATCTGACCGCATGCGCAATGCGCTCATTCGTGAGCCCGACAGACGCTCAGAAATGACTGTGGTTAGAAACGAGTTGGAAATTGGTGACGATAGTCCAGACGAATTGCTTGATAACAACCTGTATGCGACTGCGTTCAAAGAACACCCATACCATCACCCTGTGATCGGTTGGCGCTCCGACGTCGAGAATGTGCCTACTGAGCGACTTCGCAAGTTTTATCAGGATTTCTACTGGCCTAACAATGCCACTCTTATACTGGTTGGTGATTTCAATAAAGATGAAGCACTGAAAAAAATAGACAAATTTTTCTCCGCTATTCCAAAATCCGAAAAACCAATAAACGATATTTATACCTTTGAGCCTAAACAAGAAGGCGAGCGACGCTTCACAGTAAAGCGTGGCGCTGAAGTGCCTCGCATGGTCATTGGATTTCGGTCACCACAGGCAGTGCACGACGACCAGTATGCTATTGGAATTATCGAAAGTGTACTTGGCAATAGTTCTAAGCGCTCAAGCAGACTTTACAAAGCTTTGATTGACACCGGACTTGCAAGTTATGTTGGAGCCTACACAAGCGCATATAAAGACCCCGGACTCTTTGTAGTGAGTGCCCAGGCAAATGTAGGCGGCGACCTGAAACCCATTGAGTCAGTCATAAACAAAGAGATAGAACGCCTAAAAAAAGAACCAATAACCAAAGAAGAGTTGGACCGAGCAAAAAAATCGATCGTCAATGGAATTCTGACTGGAATGGACGATCCGATGAGTCTTTGCTTTCAATTTACTGAAGCAGTAGGTTTTGGAAGCTGGAAATTCTGGGTCGATTATCCAAAAAACATTGAAAAGGTGACGGTCGAAGACGTACAAAAAGCAGCTCAGAAATATTTTGTACAAGATTCGAGCACTGTTGGCTTCTACTATCCTCAACCAGAAACCAAGGAAGCTGTAGAAAAGGCGCCTGAGCCAGTAGCATCAGTAGAGATTCCAAGCCAGCCAGAAGCAAAGCCTGACACTATATCCGGTGTAGACAATACTAATATTCCAAAACCTGCACTTGAGCCAACAAAAATAAATCTTGGCAAACGCACCATCAAATTCCAATTGGACAACGGTCTGACCGTCTTAGTGCTACCTCTAGAAGGAGCAAAAACAGTTGCGGTCTCGGGCAAGATAGCTGCTGGCAATCAATTTGCAAGCGAAGAAAAACGCCAGGTTCCAGCTTTTCTGGCAGATATTCTGACTGCCGGAACTAAAACCCGCTCCAAAGATCAAATTGCTATAAGCCTTGAAGAAATCGGGGTCAATCTAGACTTTTCGGCTTCAACTTTCTTTGATGAATTCGACGTCCAGGTAGTTGAATCAAATCTAGACAAATTTGTTGAAATTCTGGCAGACGTAGTCGAGAATCCGACTGTACCTAAGTCTGAGCTTGAAATCTTGAGAAAAATGCAAGAAAGCAATCTGCAAGATAAAATGTCTGATACCGCGGATAATGCCTGGAATTCATTTGTAAGAAAGTTGTATAAACCAGAAAGTGGCTTGTATCAAAGAACCTTTGAAGAACAGCTAGGTGATCTGAAAAAGATCACGGTTTCAGATCTCAAAGCATTTCACAAAGACTATTACAATCCATCAAACACATGTTTAGCCTTTGTAGGCGCCATAGATGAGGCCAAAGCACGCGCTTTGTGCCAAAAATATTTTGGCGATTGGAAAAACCAGGGCGGCAAAAAAGTTCGCGACCAGGTCAAACTTGACGACAACTGGCTCAAGCCTATAACTCAAAATGAAGATGTCAAAACAGACATTCCTGGCAAATCAAACCTCAATATAAGAGTTGGAAAAGCCTTGCCGGTGAGCATTCATTCAGACAATTATTTCGCTACACTTATTGCCAATGCTGCCCTTGGTTATGACAGCTTTGCTTGCCGTCTTGCACCTGTCCGAGACAAATACGGACTGACTTATGGCATCTACTCGGTAATCGACGAACCAATAGTCAAAAATGGTCCCTGGTTGATTAAATACTCTGTCAACCCGACTAATCTCAACAAAGCAAGGTCCATTGTCAAAGAAATAGTGAGCGAATACGTAAAGAGTGGTATTACAGACAGTGAACTGGCCAATGAGAAATCACACCTAAGTGGTGAACTGATGGTCTCGATGCGCTCACCAAGCAGGCTAGCAGATCGACTTACTCTTTATGAAATGGCAGGGGTGTCTACAGGTTATATTGACCAGTTTTCTCCCAATCTCTACAAAGTCACCAAACAAGAAGTCAATAAAGCAATAAGCCAATATATGGACATTTCCAAGGATACAGTAACCACTATTTCGGGCGAATTGACCAAAGTGAAATAAAGTCTTTTGGTCGGGTATATTAAATAAGCGTATTTGGACACTTGAGGGATCTATGAGCAGAGACGAGTCAAATAAGAAAGAGGGCTGGTCGGCGCCACGGGAGACACAGTTCACCCGGATGCAAAAGAAAACGCAAGACGATATGGCAAAATTTGCCGATCAGAAGCGTGATCGCGCTATGGATAAGGTCCGTCATGCAATTTCAGAAGAAAATCTCGAGCATTTCGAAAAAATCAGCATGTACGACTCAGTTTGTGAAATCTACAATCACAAAGCCTTCATGCGCAAACTGGAAAACGAATTGAAACGCGCCAAACGTTACAAGCGTCCAGTTTCGCTTCTAGTTCTTGAAGTTGACGACCTTGATTCTTACGTTAAGCAGTACGGAACTCTCATAGTAAACGAAGTTCTGAAATCGCTTGTGGGCATTGTTCAAAAAGCGATACGTGACGTTGATGTACCAGGAAGATTGCAAGAAAATAGACTGGCTGTCATTTTCCCAGAAACGTATTCTTCGCGCGCTATCGTGGTTGGAGAGCGCATTCGTGAAATGCTGCGCGGCAAGGCAGTGTCCAAAGACCTTAAACATCTGCGTTTAACTGTTAGTGTCGGCATTGTTTCATTCCCTACCCATGGGCGCGATGAACACGATTTGATGAAAATGGCATTTCAGTTTATGGCAACTGCCCAAGAACAAGGCGGCGACGCTGTCCACAACGGCTAATTGTTGCCCTGATTTGATTTAGAAATCCAGATCTTTGAGAGTCTTCTCTTCTGTAGATTCGCCTGCTTTTTTGTCTTCACCCATGATGGGATCGACAGCAGCATCCGTCTTATTTGTAGTTTCAGCTTCTTGAGTCGATTTGTCTTTATCTGAGACTGTTTTATTATCGCCACCAGATGTAGTATCGCCTTTAGCAGTCTCTTTGCTCTGCTTTGTTTTATCCATCGGATAAGCCTTGTACAAAGCACCATCTAGATAAATTTTGAATTCGCAGTTTGCTAAATTTGGCGGCTTAATTGCCGATACAAATTCGAAATGTCTGGATTGGTGCTCACCAAGCGGTGGAACAAACTCATCTACTACTTTTGTTTCTTTTGCCCATATTACGTTGCCCTCCACGAGGTCGTACAATTCAGCTTTTATAGCCAGTGCACTGACTTTATTCGCGCGTGGATTCCAAACTTCGCCGCTAATTTTAGGTGCTGCACCACCTGTAAGGACAACATGTCGCAAAGTGACTTCAGGCAAAGCGCTGCTTGGGTCAATAGAGCGAGCTTGCTGTAAATAAGCATAACCAGTATCGCTCTGACCCGCATCGAGCAGTTCTTTTCCTCGTTTTGCAAGCAGCGTAGACAATTTGCGCTCTAAGTTAGGACTTGAACCAAGTTTTAGGGCTTCTCGCAATTGCGAAATCGCTAGTTCGAGCTTTCCAGATTCTGCATAAATGTCTGCTGCACGCTCAAAGTGCTTGGGGTTTCGCGAAATGTTAGTAAGTTTGCCCAGATAACCTAGCGCTTCAGATTCTTTTCCACCGCTAGCAAGTTTTTCTGCAAGTTTTTCGTAAATGGTGGCAAGCCTTGCTTCCGCTTCGCTAAAACGAGATCCAGTGCCAAGATTTTTCACTTCTTCCCAACAGGTCAAAGCAGTATCGAAGTCTGAATTGCGAAGCGCCTCATCACCCCAGAGTGCATCGAGATCTGCAAGTTCAGCCTTTTTTCCTGGAATATCTTTTTGAGCTAGTGGGCGCAGGAGATTTATTGCCTTTTCGTATTGCCTGCGCAATCTATAATAATTTGCCATATCCGAAGCCAAGCTTGGCTCAGCAACGACTCCTTGGCCAAGTTGTTGAGCTTTGGAAATCGCATCCATAGCTTCTTTTTCTTTGTCGATACCAATATAAGCTCGTGCCAAAAGCAAATAAGCATGAGGATCTTTGGGACTGCTCGTAATTGCTTTCTTTAGAGTCTCTACAGCAAAAGCGTATTGACCACGACCTAGCTCACCGCGACCTTTATCGAGCAGACGGTCGTAATCTTTTGGTTTGGTAAAAAAGAAAAATGTAGCTCCGGCAAAAATAAGCACAATCAATACAGCAGTCATTATTCCGACAGAAGTGGGAATTCCATGCTGAGTCTGAATTTTCAAATTTTTAGAGCGACGCTTTGAGCCAGGAGCAACGACGTCATTATCGTCGTTATCGCCTTCGCGTATGAAGACTTGAGCTTCAGAATCCAAGTCTTGAGGAGGAATGGTATCTTCCGGGTCTGAACTCATGCCTACAAGAGACGTGCCGCATGATATGCAGGTATGGAAACGGTTATGAGGATGGTAAAGATCGCATTTGGGACAGCGCATCAGTTTCTATTTTTCAAAACAATACTTCCGCCTGTTGTCTAAATATAGAATAGAACAAACTTAGGCGGAAGTATTGAATTTATTAGCCTGTTGACCTTATTGAAAGGACTATTTGATTTCGACTTTGGC
>CAZFKB010000107.1:0-8803 GCA_964519785.1 uncultured Candidatus Obscuribacterales bacterium
GCAACTAGTCGAGAGCGCTGGACTGAAGTTCATTTCTTTTCCCATGACATATTTGTGCTGGCCTGATCAAAATCTGATCGATGAGTTTTTTCAAATAATCGAAATCGAAAACAAAGCCGATAGACCTATTTATTTGCACTGCAAACATGGTTGCGACCGCACTGGCATGCTTATAGCTTTCTGGCGCATGGCTCGCGACCAGTGGACATTTTCAAGTGCATACGAAGAAATGGTGGTCTGTGGCTATCATCGCTTCAAAATGCGCCATTTCAAATGGGCAGTAAAACGTTTCAGCAAAAGCTTATTAACGCCATCAAACCCTAGCAAAAGCTAAAGATAGCCCGAGGGCGCCATATAATTTAGTAGAATAAAAGGCCTCACGATTGACATGGCAAGAGGTCCACTATGACTAAATTTAGTAAAAAACAGTTCGAAGATTTTTATGCAAGTCGCGCAAAAAAATATGAAGATGCGCGCAAGAAGCTGAATAGACCGCTGACTCTTGCCGAAAAAATCCTTACTGCCCACCTCGATCACTGGCCCGAGGGCGAACTTGTCAGAGGCGAAACCTACGCCTTCTTAAGACCCGACCGCGTTGCCATGCAAGACGCCACAGCACAGATGGCACTGCTTCAATTCATGCAAGCGCGTATAGATAAAGTAGCAGTTCCCACTACAGTGCATTGCGACCACCTCATTCAAGCCAGGGTTGGCGTTGAAGCCGACATGAAACAAGCTTTGAATGACAACCAGGAAGTCTACGATTTCTTGCGCACAGCCTCTGCCAAGCACGGAATTGGCTTTTGGAAGCCAAATTCGGGCATTATCCACCAGGTAGTTCTCGAGCAATATGCATTTCCAGGCGGCATGATGATTGGTACCGACTCGCACACACCAAATGCCGGCGGTCTTTGTATGATTGCAATCGGCGTAGGCGGAGCGGATGCCGTAGATGTTATGGTTGGCGAAGCCTGGGGCGTGCGCTGGCCGAAACTTATTGGTGTGCACCTGAAAGGCAAGCTCAACGGATGGGCATCACCTAAAGACATTATTTTGAAAGTAGCTGGCATCCTCACCGTAGCTGGTGGCACTGGAGCTATCGTCGAATATTTTGGCGAAGGCACTAAGTCTATTAGCGCCACTGGCAAAGCCACAATCACTAATATGGGTGCTGAGCTCGGCGCAACGACATCTGTATTTCCATATGACGAACGCTCAGCCAAATATCTAGCCGCCTCGGGCCGCAAAGAGCTCGCCGAAATGGCAGACGGTGCTATCGAGTATCTGCGTCCAGATAAAGAAGTACTTCAAGAACCAGAAAAATATTTCGACAAGCTCATCGAAATCGATCTGGACGAGCTCGAACCATATGTTGTTGGTCCTCACTCACCCGACGTAGCAAGACCTATTTCACAAATGGCTCAGGACGTCAAAGAAAAGAATTATCCAGAAGAATTAAAATTTGCATTGATTGGTTCATGCACAAACTCTTCATACGAAGATATGTCTCGTGCAGCTTCAGTTGCACGACAAGCAAGTGCCAATGGGCTTTCTGCAACTTGCGGGCTCATGGTTACACCAGGCTCTGAGCAAGTCTATGCCACAATTAAGCGCGATGGACAAATTGAAGACCTTGAAAAAATCGGAGCCACCGTTCTTGCCAATGCATGCGGACCATGTATAGGTCAATGGAAACGCGATGACATCAAGAGTGGTGATCGCAACTCTATTCTCACGAGTTTTAATCGCAATTTCCAAAAACGCAACGACGGCAACGCTGAAACATATGCATTCATCGGTTCGCCTGAGCTTGTAATTGCAATGTCATTGAGCGGGAAAATGACTTTCAACCCACTCAAAGACACTTTGAAAAACAAAGACGGCAAAGAAGTAAAACTGGCACCTCCTGAAGGCTTAGAACTACCAGCAAAAGGTTTCACATCAGAGGAATCAGGTTATATCGAGCCGCCAGCTGATGGCAAAAATCTCGAAGTAGCCGTTTCACCCGAAAGCAACCGTTTGCAATTGCTTGAACCATTTGCACCCTGGGACGGCAAAGACATAGAAAATCTACCTATCCTGCTCAAAGCAAAAGGTAAATGCACCACCGACCACATTTCGCCCGCCGGAGAATGGCTTAAGTTCCGTGGACATCTCGATAAAATAAGCAATAACATGTTCATCACAGCTCAGGACGATTTTTGCGAGCAACCTGGAAAATGCTTCGATGTGTTCACCAAAGAACAGGGCAATATCCCAGAAGTAGCTCGTCACTACAAACAAGAAAATCAACCCTGGGTAGTGATTGGTGATACCAATTACGGTGAAGGTTCAAGTCGCGAACACGCTGCTATGTCACCTCGATTCCTTGGTTGCAAGGCAGTTATAGTACGTAGCTTTGCTCGAATTCACGAAACCAACTTGAAAAAGCAAGGCATTCTTCCTTTCACTTTCGCAAACCCTGCTGACTACGCCAGAATCAAGCTTTATGACCGAGTCAGCATAAGTGACCTTCATAAGCTGGAACCAGAAAAATCAGTAACCATGGTTATCACACATACCGATGGAAGCAAGGAAGAAATTGAGCTGATTCATACTATGACCCAAGAGCAAATCGAATGGTTCAAGGCTGGCAGCGCACTCAATCTAATCAAAAAGCGCCGCCAAGAAGAATTGGCACACGCTTAACTGATTAAATCGAAATTTTCTTGCCCCCTAGGCTCAACTAATGGTGGCAGTGTCGATTTTGACTCTGGCTTCTTTGGCTCTAGTAGTGGCACTAGGAGCTATGTGCTCGTCAAAAAGCTCTGCTCTTTTTTCCATTACTTCAGCTGCATGAGAAAATTTCATTTCGCGAAGCAAGGCGCCATACTCTCGAAGAGTCACTCCCAGCACCGGATGATCATCTTTCATCATCTGATTGCATCTGTTTAGTGTTTGTAGAAATTGCTCTTCAGCTTCCATATACCTGTCGGTTTTTACAAGAACCCGAGCAAGATCAAGCGAGCTCAATACTACTTCTCGTGCTGTAATTCCTTGCACACGAGCCTCGATTGTCAAAATCAAACGCAGAATTTTTTCACTAGCCACCAGATCATCGCGATCGAACCAATGTCTGGCCAAAGTGTACAGACCTGGAATCAGGTGCTCAGCTGAGGGTTTGCGGTCTAGCCGCATTGCTTCGCTAGCCATATATTTGCTCCTTGTGACCCTATTTGACAGGGTTCCCCATCCAACCTATTTAAAAGTTTTTGCCCTAGTCTGATTCTGCCTAGTTTCAAGGAGAAATAGAGCTAAGTTTGACTATATTCCGATAAGGTAAAGCCCTTATTTTTCGAGACATTTCTCTAACAAGAGGGTCTAAAAATGCAATATCTCTTAAAGTAAGCTGATTAAGCCTTTTAAAGCCTCGAGATATTCCACTGGCTTTACTGCGCAGATATCGCTATGGGCACAATCGGTATAGAAGACAAATTGCTTTCTATCGTGGCTTACTGCATTGAACATTTCTTCTGAATGCGAATAAGGAATCACAGCATCGAGCTTGCCGTGCACAATCAAAACAGGCAACTTGCTGCGCCTGAGCACAGACAAACTATCAAGTCCTGGCAGAGGATAAAGCCACTTTGGATAGAGTCTTAAAATAGGGTATCTATAGCCAGCAATTGCCTTGAGGCTTGAAAAGCCAGATTGCAAGATCAAAGCAGCGCATTTTCTATGATCTGACAAATGACACGAGACCGCAACGCCAAGAGACTCGCCGTACACAATGATTTCCTCGGGCTTTAACTCCAGATTCTGGGTCAAATAATCGAAGGCAGACACTGAATCTTCGACAATACCAGAAATTGATGGGAATCCATCACTGAAACCATAGCCTTGATAGTCATACATGAAGACCGAGTATCCCGCTTTGAGCAACAAAGAACAGATGCCAGTTCGGTTTTCAATGGTCCCCGCATTTCCGTGGTTGAAGAGAATAGTGAAGCGACTCTCAGATTGTTTGTAATACCAGCCATTCAAGCGCTGTCCATTTTTTGATTCAAAATCGATATTTTTCCCTTGGATTCCCTCAAGACAAGGCACCATTCCGGGCTCCAATGTTCGCCTGCCTGGTCTAAAAAGGAAATTGGCATAAAGCGGCTTGTTGAGCCTGGGAGCAAAGATCATATAGATAAGAAAAATGAAAAAGGAAGAGAGGGACATTTTGTTATAATTCGCACGCTAATTGCTCAATTCTACCCTGATGTAGGCAACCTCATGACAGAAGCACAAACAGAAACCAAAGCCCCCGGACAAAGACCTTCGCATCCTGATATCACCCAGCGAAAAGATGCCTGGTGGGGCGAACCGGCAATCATTGCCACAGTTTTCATATCATTCATTATTTACGCCACTTTTCGAGTGTTCGAAAATAACTATTTTGAAAGCGGAAATTTTCTTTCACCCTTTTATAGTCCCAAACTAGTTTTCGATTGGTGGAAATTCTCACCAGCCATCCTCATATTGTGGATTCCAGCTGGATTTAGAACCACTTGCTATTATTATCGTAAAGCTTATTATCGCTCATTTTTCATGACCCCGCCCGCATGTGCAGTGGATCCTTATGGAAAAGATGGCTATACAGGCGAGACTAAATTTCCTTTTGTATTTCAAAATCTGCACCGCTACTTCTTTTATCTAGCGGCACTGGTACTCATTTTCCTCTGGTATGACGCAGTGGTGTCACTGTTCAAACCTGAAGGTGGCATGCAGTTGAGCGTACTTTCTATAGTTATGTTTGCAAACTGCTTCTTCTTGAGCGGATATACATTTGGCTGTCACGCTTACCGCCATCTTTGCGGTGGAAGTCTGGATTGTTTTTCTAGCTGCACTAGAGCTAAAACACGATTCAAAGTCTGGGAATTCGTCACTAAGCTAAACGAGCACCACATGGGTTGGGCATGGTTCAGCCTATTTTCGGTCGCACTCACCGACCTCTATATCAGACAGGTCTGCACAGGCGCCGCCAATCCCATTGTTTTATTTCAATTCTAGAGTTCAAAGGTTCTAAAGGAAGCAAAAATAAATGACCTCCAACATAGATTCCATCGAAACAGTCGAACACGACGTAATAGTCGTGGGAGCCGGCGGTGCTGGACTTCGAGCGGCTATCGAAGTTTCAGCCCAGGGGCTTTCAGTAGGGCTTGTGTGCAAATCGCTTTTAGGTAAAGCGCACACGGTTATGGCTGAAGGTGGAGTGGCTGCAGCACTAGCTAACGTCGACCCTGAAGATGGATGGCAAACACATTATCGCGACACCATGAATGGTGGCAAGAAACTAAATAACTGGCGTATGGCTCAGTTGCACGCTCAAGAAGCTCCAGACCGAGTAAAAGAACTGGAGCGCTGGGGAGCCGTGTTCGACCGCACCAAAGACGGAAAGATTTTGCAGCGTGCTTTTGGTGGACACAAATGGAAGCGCCTGTGTCACGTAGGAGACCGCACTGGACTTGAAATGATTCGTACTCTGCAAGACAGAGGCGTGCACCAGGGAATCAAAGTCTATATGGAGTGCACCATTACGAAGCTGCTCAAAGACGGCGACAAAATCGCAGGAGCACTCGGTTATTATCGTGAAGACGGTCGCTTGATTTTGTTCAAGACAAAAGCTGTAGTGCTTGCCTCAGGCGGAGTTGGAAAAATTTATTCTATAACTTCAAACTCCTGGGAATACACAGCTGACGGACAGTCATTGGCTTATGAAGCTGGGGCCGAACTAATAGATATGGAATTCGTCCAGTTCCACCCAACCGGCATGGTCTGGCCACCAGGCGTGCGCGGACTGCTCGTTACCGAAGGTGTACGTGGGGAAGGCGGATTGCTCACCAATAACAAAGGTGAGCGATTCATGTTCAAATATTTGCCGGAGTCCACAAGACACGAGTTTGCTGCCGATGAAAAAGAGGCAAAAGAGTGGATTGACGCTGCTATCGCAGGTCAAAAAACAAATGCTCGCAGACCTCCAGAATTGTCCACTCGAGACAACGTTGCTCGGGCAATTTATACTGAAGTAAAAGAAGGGCGCGGTTCCCCGCATGGCGGCGTGTTCCTCGACATTTCGTATCAAGATTCTGATCGTGTGCGCAAAAAATTGCCATCTATGTATCACCAGTTCAAAGAACTGGCTGACGTAGACATTACAGCTGGTCCTATGGAAGTTGGACCAACTTGCCACTACATCATGGGTGGTATCAAAGTTGATGCCGATACCGCTCAATCGAGAGTGCCTGGATTATTTGCAGCTGGCGAAGTTGCAGGAGGAATGCACGGCGCAAACCGACTTGGAGGCAACTCCCTTTCCGATCTGGTTGTATTTGGACGCCGAGCTGGTCTTGGTGCTTCAGAGTACGCAAAAAGCTTAAAAGAAACGCCCAAATTCAAAGATAGCGACGTTCAAGCAGCTATCGACGAGCTGGAAGCACCGCTCAATCGCACTGAAGGACCTAATCCTTACGACTTGCATAAAAAAATGAACGAAATCATGAGCAGTCATGTTGGTATTTTCAGAGAAGCATCAGAAATGAAAACTGGTGTTGAAAAAGTGCGTGAGCTGAAAAAAGAAATCGCCAAGGTTCGAGTAGGTGGCGGCAAGAAATACAATCCCGGCTGGCACTTGTGCAGAGATTTGAAAAACTTGATTGTTGCTGCCGAGGCTGTAGCTATTAGTGCTCTTTCAAGGGAAGAAAGTCGAGGGGCGCACAGCCGTCTGGACTTCCCTAATCTAGAAGATGAAAAATGGGGTCATGTTAACACCACCTTGAGCAAAGATGGCGACAACATGAAACTGGAGCACAAGCCATTGCCAGAAATGCCGGATGACTTGAAAAAACTTTTCGAAACCAAATAGGAGCCATCTAATGTCTGAATCCCACAATGGGCCAAAAGAAGCTACCTTAAAAGTCTATCGAGGCGATGGTGCTCAGGGCACATTTGAAACTTACAAAGTGCCGATGGAAGCCGGCATGGTCGTTCTCGACGCCATTCATTATATTCAAGCCAATTATGCTCCCGAACTTGCTGTTCGCTGGAACTGCAAAGCTGCAAAGTGCGGTTCCTGCAGCGCCGAGGTAAATGGACATCCTAGTTTGATGTGCAAAACACGCATGGATCATTTTGAAGCAGGCGAAGAAATCGTAGTTCAACCAATCAAAACTTTCCCTCTCATAAAAGACCTGGTGACCGACGTTTCCTGGAACTATAGAGTGAATGAAAAAATCAAACCATTTTCTCCTGATGAATCTGACACCAATGAATGGGTCATTTATCAAGAAGATATCGAGCGTGTTCAAGAATTCAGAAAATGTATCGAATGCTTTTTGTGTCAAAACGTCTGTCACGTGTTGCGTGACCACGAGAAAAAAGACGGCAACGAACAATTTATTGGACCACGTTTCTTAGTCCGCGAAGCCGGTCTTGAAATGCACCCCAAAGACACTGCCGACCGACTGGAATATTTGAAAGAAGAAGGTCACATAGGTTATTGCAATATTACAAAATGCTGTACCGAAGTCTGTCCAGAAGAAATTCACATCACAGACAACGCCATTATTCCTCTTAAAGAGCGAGTAGTAGACGAGTATTACGACCCAATAGCCAAAATGTTCAAAGGCATTTTTGGTGGCGGCAAAAAGAAATAACTAATAGCCGCCCTTAGGAAGCTTAATACCGATCATAATCAAAAAGGCTATCGCGCCTACAATTCCGCACGACCATTGATAGACAAATTTTTCAACTGGATTCTTTTCCAGAGTAAGACTGCCTATGCCTCGCAAAGTGTCATGCTCCCAGTATCCATAAAGCAAGTAGCGACCGGGAGTGATAATTTTGAATTCAGCCACAGAAAAGAAGTTAACGCCCGATAAATCTCTATATGGAAAAACTCGAGTTGCGTGCATTGTTTCATCGAGTGGTTCAAGATGCACACGCAAAGACGCTCTGTATCTGCCACCCTTCACGTCCCACCCGAATGGATCGATCACATTACCTTTGAAAAAAACCACGTAGTTTCCAGGTTCTTTGATATCAACCACGTGAACCCCATTTGCAAAAACGGTTACAGGTGGGTCTTTTGAAAGCATAAAAATGCCATAAACGCACGAAAGAAAAATGATAGCCGCCAAAAGACGCTTCCAAGCAGGCTGGCCCGATTTGCGGGTCTCTTTGTTGGTTGAACTTTGCTCTACAGTGGCTACGGCTTCAGACATGGTAATTCATATACCCGGGTATTTTAGAATTATCGCATGGCAAAACTTGATTCACTAACATCGCTGCGCTTTTTTGCCGCTCTCTGGATCGTCTTATTTCATGCGCGTGACCAGTTCAATTGTTTATGGGACCTGTCACGCAACATAGTCTTTTCACAGGGAGTTACATTCTTCTTTGTACTTTCTGGATTCATTCTTGCCTACGTTTATCCGCAATTTTCGTCAAAACAAGAAATAGGCTCTTATTTACTCAAGAGAGTCGGTCGAATTTGGCCTTTGCACGCACTCTGCTTGATGTTTGTTGTTCTTTTACTTCCTTTAGGCGTGCAACTGGAACCATTAAGTTTGCAATATCCCTATGCACTCATTTTTTTGACAAATTTGTTTTTGGTTCAGTCCCTTATTTTGGTATCCCAGTTCTATTTTTCTTTCAATCCCCCTGCATGGTCGTTATCGGCAGAACTGTTTTTCTATGCGCTGTTGCCAGTGATTTTAAATCCACTCAACAAAAAAGAACCTGCAATTAAGATTATTCCGTTTCTAGTTTGTTCATTGAT
>CAZFKB010000108.1:0-8622 GCA_964519785.1 uncultured Candidatus Obscuribacterales bacterium
TATCAGTAGAATGGTCAGGTTCAAAGGACACAGACCCGCTTGATTCGGGCAAAGCAAGGGCTGTAATTATCATACCGCCTGATTTCTCCCGGAGTATACGTAACGCACATAGTGCAAGCGTACAGGTTTTGGTTGATGCCACAGACGTCAACAATGCGCGTGTAATAAAGAACAGCATTATTGCCACTTCGCAATATTTCTTGCAAAGTAGAGCAATTGAACAAAATAAAAATCTGATTGTTCCTCAAGTCAGATTGTGGTTCAACCCTGGAAGAAAAGAGAGCTTGTCTGTAGCACCAGGTTCTATTGCTGTCTTCTTATGGATTTTTCCCTGTCTTTTGTCAACGCTTTGTATTTCAAGAGAAAAGGAACAAGGCACTGTTCTTCAGCTCTACGCATCATCTATTACATCGTTTGAATTGATGGCTGGCAAAGCACTTGCTTATCTTTTGATTGGAATCTCGCAAGCAATCGTGTTAATAGGTTCGTCATGTATTTTGTTCCAGTTATCTTTTGTAGGAAATTGGCTCGTTTTTGCCCTTGCGACAATTCTCTTTCTCGCTTCGTCGGTTTGCTTTGGACTTCTTGGAGGTTCGCGCACGAATTCTCAGAGTGCAGCCGTGCAGCTTGTTGCCACCACTGGTTTTACGACATCTTTGCTGCTCTCTGGGTTTTTATATCCACAAAGAAATATCCTATTTCCTCTTTCGCTTCTCTCAAATGTTCTTCCTGCTCGCTATTACGTAGAAGCATGCAGAAACTTTTTTGTGCGTGGCAGCGGCTTCTTCGATCAGATGTACATTCTTTTGGCATTGGGACTGGCAGCACTATTGATTTTCAACGGTGCACGCAGAGTAATGTCCAAAATGCAGCTTAGTAGTTGAAGGTGACTATCATGGATTATGCCATTCAATTAAAAGCGTTGATTAGAAAGGAACTTCGACAGATTTTTCGGGACAGAGAGTTACTTTTTCTTCTTTTATTCATGCCTGTAATGCAAATCACTTTGTACAGTTTTGCCTTGAGTCCTGAAGTAGAGCACCTTCGCCTTGGGGTGATTGATTATTCAAACTCGACTACAAGTCGCGAATTGGTTGGCAATCTTGTAAGCAATATGGTTTTCGATTTAAAAGAAGCTGGTGCCAACGAAGACGAGCTAGCTAATAAAGTCAAGGGCGGCAAACTCGAGGCAGGTATGATTATTCCCCCTGAGCTAGAACGCCATTTGAAGGCTGGCATCGCTACCAAGATACAGATATTTTTAGATGGCGTTGATGCAAATACAGCCGGTATCGCAGGCGGTTATGTGAGCCAGATACTTGGAGCTTTCAATAATAAACTGCAAACCAACTCGCAAAGACATAACAGTTCGGTAGAGCCGAAAGTAACTTATCTGTATAACTCGGGTCTTGAAAGTCGATGGTTTTTTGTTCCGGGCGTTCTAGCTCTAGTACTGAATCTGGTAAGCACTCTTGTATCCAGTGCTGCAGTGGTTAGAGAAAAAGATACAGGAACATTGGAGCAATTATTGATGACTCCAGTTAGCTCATTTCAAATTCTTGCAGCCAAAGTGATACCACTATCAGCGGTTCTTATGGTGAATGTGTTAATTAGTTTGCTTGTTGCCGTAGTTTTTTATGGTGTACCTTTTAGAGGCAATTTCTTCCTCTTTATGGCAGTTTCATTTCTTGCCATTATTGTAGGTATTTCTATTGGCATAGCTCTTGCTGCATTTTCTGCTAATCAAAGACAGTCATTATTAACTTCGTTTTTTATAAATCTGCCTGTCATTCAGTTATCCGGCGCGCTATCTCCCATAGAAAGCATGCCGCAGTTCTGGCAAGATCTGTCTTGTCTGGACCCGCTTCGTTACTACGTTACTTGCGTGAAAGCAATTATGTTGAAAGGGGTTGGATTTCAAGCTATCTGGCCAAATGTGGTAATTCTTGCCATTTTTGCCATTGTTTTTCTTTCTTTGAGTTCAGCACGATTCAGGAAACAATTAGCATGAAGAATAGAAAACATTTAAGCAAAGTACTTATATATTTCATGGTGATTATAAGCAGTTCAACACCTTGTTCGGCTCAAGACAATCAGACGACGGAACTGCGAGGTCCGATCAATTTAAAAAGCGAAACTCAATCCATAAGCAGATTATTTGACGATGTGGAAAGCCCTGAACGTATTCAAATATCAAGTCCACGTTTGAGCGCTTTGATTTCGCTTGATAGAACATTAGATCCTTTTGGACTGGATTCTAACTCTTCAAAAGTGATGTCACTTGCAGACGTAGCTAGAAAAACAATCGACTCTAATCTGGATATCGGTATCTCCAATATGGAGCAGAAAATCCGTAAGGGGCGACTTCTTTCCAGCATGGGGCAATTCTTACCCGACCCAAATCTTGGCTATAGATATAATTATTTGTACGGTACTGCCAATGTTCCGTTTGGAACCACAGCCGAGCCGCTTCGATTCGACAATTCGCTCATAATAGCTCAAGCTGGACTTAGATGGTATCTTTGGCGTGGTGGCAAAGTTTTATACTCCACTCTTCGCGACCGCAATCTTTATCGCGCTTCGCAACACTCGAGGAACGCCACCATAAATGATGCCTTGCTTGAGGCTGCAAGGCTTTATTATGATTTACTCTTGCAAGAAGCTATTTTACAGGTTCGAATACGAGCAGTAGATACGTCGGTTTCGCAGCTTAAATTGAACCAAGATCAAAAGGAAGGCGGTCTTGTAACCAATCTTGAGGTGCTGCAAGCTCAAACTCAACTTTCGCAAGATCGTCAAAAATTGATAGACCAGCAAATTGAACGCCGAAACGCAGCAATTAAATTAAGCGAGTTTTTGAATCAATCGCAAGAAATAGATATCGCACCCGCTAATAGAACAATTGTCAAAACCAGGTTGGTATCACAAGACGATGGTCCAAATAAACTGATTGATATCGCTATTAGAAACAGACCAGAGCTCAAACAGTTCGAAGAGCAGCGCCTGGCTGCCAAGAAAGATATCAAAGTTGCCGCGTCGAGGCTCTCGCCGACCTTTCAGTTCAACGTAAATGGACTTGGAATCGGTGAAACGCTTGGCTCCAATCACGAGGGAATTGTCGGTCTGAATGGTGCCATTGCAAGACGCAATAAACAAATCACCCCACTATTAGCAGTGGGCTATCAGGTTAATTGGAATTTGGAAGGCATGGGAACTGTCGATGCAGCAAATACATATGCTGCAATGATGAATGCACGGAAAGCTCAGCTTGAATCTAATAAAGAGCTTAATCTCGTAACGTCCCAGGTTAGACGTGCTTATCTTGCTGGACTTCAGACCGAACAAAAAATAGAAGAAGCAATTGCTCAGGTAAAGAGTTCTGAAGAAGAATTGAATCTTGCCCAAATCAGATATCAGAATGGATTGGCTAAAAATATCGATGTACTGAGAGCACAAGAAGATTACACACAAGCGCTTATTCAAAAAGCAACGTCGCTAGTTAACTTCAATTTGGCTCAAGTAGCTCTTTTGCGCGAATTGGGACGCATTTCTTACGACACGCTGCTAGCTAATAAGCCGATCATCGAATAATTATTCTAAGGTTTGAATCGCTTCCAGAACAAAAATATAGAAACCAAAACCAATGCAATTCCTGAAAAAAGAGAAAAATTGCTTGAAGATTTTTCTGCGTTGATAAACTCGCTGTAAGAAAGAATTTCCTTATCGCCTGCCACCATTTTGTACAGGCGTCCGCTTCCCTCTTGCGCATCGAGATCAACCCAGATTTTAACTGGCGTACCAGCTTTTACGGCAGAGGCGATTGCGTCAAACTTGGGCTTCCTATCGGAATAATAAGTATGCATATCGCCCACCGTGAAATCTACGTATTTGCGCTTACCTGAAGTGCTTTTTTCTACTTCTTTTGGTACTCCCTCAAAAAATTTCAACTTGTCCTCTGCCACGGGATGTACGGTGAGAGAGAAATAGAGAAGACCCAAGCCTATTAACATGTAAAAAACAGGTCTAATTAATGTCCAAATATTCATGGCTGACTCGTGATTCGGTGTAGTGAAGTGAATTGAATTGGTTACTGACTCAGTTAAATATCAATCTGGATAAGAAACACAGGCTTACGTTGGTCATGAATTTGCGTCTCATTTAAAATCGTCCCCGTATGAATAAATTATTTATTCCATGTTAAGGTTGGTACAAACCATGTCAATAGGTGAAATTGCAGGCTTATTTTAGGTGTCTATTATTTGCGTCGTTATTTCAGTATGGTATTTGATGTGGTGCCATTAGTTGAAGCCGAGTTACAAATCTGGTCTCATTTCACTCTTTGTCGCCTACATTACCTTTAGAAAACTTCGTTTGTGGCATATTAAAGTAGTTGCCCGATCAAGAAGGATTCTTTGGGTTGTGAAAAAGAAAACCGTTTTTTTCATCGTCTTTGGCATTGTGCTCTTAATACTGGGTCTCAGCGCAAGCAATCAATCGGGTTGGGTGACTACTGAAGCTATCGTAACCAAGGCGACAGTCTTCGAGGGGCATGGTGAAAGAAGTCATGCCGTTTTTACTCCATTTTACATCGATGCCGAGATTGAGTACCAGTCGCCTCGGGGAAGTCATAAATTTGAGGTGCACGACATGCGCACCGGGCTCAGCGATCGCAAATCGGCAGAAGAAGCAGCACAGCAACTGCAGGGAAGTAAGGTGCCAATTAAGTACGATCCTAAGAATCCTTCTAAATGGCTTAAGATGTGGATTTAGTTTTTTGAACCAAAAAGATAATGCGAAACAATCCATTCTGAGCCATTTTTATAACCCCACAGCTCGGCGCAAGCAATAAAGAACAACCGCCAGTAGTTCCACCATTTTCGGAAGTTTCTTTCTCCGTAGGTGTCCTTGAATAAATCTTCTAAGGTCGCCTGGTTTGCGTCCATTTTCTTGAGCCAGGCATTTGCTGTGTTTCTATAGTGCCTGCCGTCTACTTGCCAGTGATTTTCGATTTTGAGATCTTCTTGAAAATGCAATAGCAGATCGTCACTAGGCATGGTGCCGCCGGTGAAAAAGTTTTCAGTTAGCCAGTCGTTGCCGTCTTTGTTTTCATAGTGATAAGCGTAGTCTTTGTGTGTGAAGATATGAACGAAGAGCTTTGCGTCTGGTTTGAGCCAGCTTGCTACTTTGCGCATTAAAAGCTCGTAGTTCTTCATGTGTTCGAACATCTCAATGGTCACTATTCTGTCGAATTTTGCATGAAATTCTTTTGGGTCTGCTTCGGCAACATTGCCCGTGATTACCGTTAGATTTTTCAGCCCTAATTCATTTGCGCGTTTCATAATGAATTCTCGCTGCACCGCAGAATTTGAAAAAGCAGTAAAACTCGAATTCGAAAATTTAGTTGCTGCAAAAAGACTGAACGAGCCCCAACCGCAGCCGAGATCTAAAATTGTTTGACCATCTCTTATTTGTCCTCTTTCAAGATACAAATTTAGCATGGCGTCTTCGGCTCGGTCGAGTTCGCTTGCGCTGAGTGTGTTGGTTTCAACATCATTCCAATATCCGCTGCTGTATTTTAAGCGGTGACCAAGTACAGTTTGAAAAAATTCAGCAGGGAGTTCGTAGTGTTGCTTGTTTGCTGTGTCGGTGTGCAATGCGATCGGGCTTTGTTTTAATTCAGATACGAATTTTTGAATATTTTCTTTTGCTTTTTCCTGGCTTGATGGCTTCAACTCTTGTAATTTTTGTGCAAGCATGCCTTTGATACCGAATCTGATAGCATAATCAGGCACGAGTCCAGCGGCAATTAAATCGTATATTGCTTTCATTGTTTCTCTCTTTGAAGTTTTGGTGGCATAGGCAAAAAGCTACTGGTTTCTTGCATGTACTCGCGATAAGCATTTCCGCGTTTTGCAAGCGAAACCTCTTCTGACAGTTTTACACCAGACATTTGAGTCAAGACTATATAAATAGTTAGCGGGCTCAAGTATGCAAGCAGCGCAAGAGGAGAGTTACTTGCAAATACGGCAAAAGAGAGCCATATACACCATTCGAAAAAATAGTTAGGATGGCGCGAGAATCTCCAGAGCCCAACTTTGCAGACCGAATTTTTATTGTCAGGATTGTTTGAAAAACGGGCTAGTTGATTGTCGGCTATAGATTGCAGAATAAACGATATGACAAATAAAACTAATGCAAGAATTTGAAGCGGTCCAAGAGCAAGGCTTGAGTCGCGTGCGCAGACAATGTAGCAAGATGACAAAAGGATTTGTAGCACGGCTTGGAGTTGAAACATAGCGAAGAACCAGGCGCCTTCGTGACTTTTTATGTCCTGGCGAATTTTTTTGAATCTCCCATCTTCGCTATAAGGATCTTTGAATATACGATTTGTTAGATAGATACCCTGTCGCAGGCTCCAGAAAGAAATCATAGCCAGCATCACAAAATGAGCAGGCGACCAGTTATGGTTTACTTGGGTGAGAAGCGCGAAAAAAATGATATTGCCAAAACACCACGGAATATCTCCCAGAGAGCCATTTTTGTATTTCAAATGTACAAGCCAGGCGACAGTCATCATAGCTGATGCCAGAATAGCAACAAGTCCGTAATTTGAAAGGACGTCTATCATTTTAGTGCTCTCGCTTTTGCTAATAAATGGTTATTGGGTCTTGTTAGCACAACCTGGAGCAGTCCGATTTGTTTTGTGGCAAAGGCTGCTTCACAGTAACAGAAGTAATAATTCCATTTGCGGACGAATTCATCGCCGAAGCCAAGCTTTCTAATTTCAGACTCAGCGGCATTAAAATTGTCTCTCCATATTCTTAGTGTTTTGGCGTAGCTTTCGGCATAGTCGTTTACACAGTCAAGTTGCAAGTCCGATGTTGTGCTGGTTGAGCGTATGACTCTTTCTAGCGAAAGCAAGAGACTGCCTGGGAAAATGTGTTTTTGAATGAAATCGACACTGTTTTTGAGCTGGTCATATCTGCAGTCTGAGCTTGAAATCATTTGAATTGCAATTAGTCCGTCTTTTGTTAGCAAGTTTGAACATGCCTTGAAAAATGGGTCAACCTGAGCATCACCTAGTGCTTCTACCATTTCGATTGAAACTATTTTGTCGAACTTGCCTTCCATGTGTCGGAAGTCTTTGAGCAGGATTTCGACTTGCCCGCTCAATCCTTCGGCTTCAACGCGGGCTTTTGCAAAGTCATATTGCTCTTGCGAGATTGTGATACCAGTTATTTTGACGCCATATTTTTTTGCGGCATAGCATGCAAATCCGCCCCATCCGCAGCCAATTTCAAGAATATGTTCGTTTCTATTTAAATACAGCTTTTGGCAAATAGTTTCGTATTTATTGATTTGGGCGTCTTGCAGACTTTGATTAGAGTTTGCGAAAATTGCACTTGAATATGTCATGGTCTCATCGAGAAATAAAGAAAAGAAATTGTTTCCTAAGTCGTAGTGTTCATGTATGTTTTGCTTGGCTTTTTTTACTGTGTTTGGTCTCATCCAGTGCGAAAATTTGTTGAGTATATGGAGCAGACTGAGGAAGCTATTTTTAGTTTTAGATCCTTCAAGCACAGTTGAATTATCGGCGTTTGCAATGAACCATTTTATGACTTCGGTCAGGTTTGACGTCGTCCATTCGCCAGCAATATACGATTCGGCAAAACCTATGGCGCCGAATTTGACACAGCGGTCAAAAAACGTGTTCGATTTTATGCCGATATTTGCATCTATTCCATTTGAACTGGAACGATTGTTCAGGCTGCTGCCGTCGGGCAGTGTAAGCGAAAGTTTGCCTTGTGGCATCGCCGTGAGAGATTGTAAAACTATTTCTCTAAATATTTTCACGCTCTTTCATGCTCCTTAGAATATTTGTCTGCAAATGGGGATCCGATTCTTTTCGAATGTAGGGTACACGCTTGAGCCAGAGCCTTAAAGCGTGCGCATGTATTCCTAATGTGACCATAAAATTGCTTAGCGGATATTTGAACATGCAGTTAACTAGTGCTTGATCTGTCAGCTCGCGACGTTTGCCGTGCATCGAGGCAACAAGAATAGTTTCGTTTAGACGAGTAGTGGTTACTTGAACATCGAGTGTTTCTGCTGGATTGCTGAATTCGAATTTTATCTGGTCGTTCAATCTTGTGAACGGACTTATATAGAATTCTTTGTTGAATTCGGTGCTAAAAATTTTTTCGGGATTTTTGTCTGTAATTAAGTAAGCTTTGCGCTCGTAAAATGTGTTGCATACTTCGGCAACGACAGCCTGTAAATGCTTCGATTTATCGTAGCAATAGTAGATTGACAGCGGGTTGAAGACATAACCCAGATGTCTTGGATTTGCAAGCAGATAGATTTTGTCGATTTCAAGATTACAATTTTTCTGTTTTAAGAAGCGCAGTATCTTGTCTCTTACAGGCTCACTTCCTGCAAACAAGAAGTCGGAGTCCTTAAAGTTGTATAGTCCAATTGAATTTGCATTATGCAAGAAACAGCGAAGATTTGCGCTCATTTCGTCAAGCAAGCTTAGATCCAAGAATAGCATGAAATGTCTATTCTTAAAGCTATGTCGTTTGGGCGACATTCGGTGGTGCTCAATGGAAAACTCGTAGATAG
>CAZFKB010000109.1:0-8470 GCA_964519785.1 uncultured Candidatus Obscuribacterales bacterium
ACGGCACCACCATTGTCTTTGCGTACGACAAGCTCGGCAACAGAACCTCGGTCACAACGACCTGTGGACCGTCTGGATGTTGAGTTTGCTGATTCTTAACTGAAAACAAATCGAACAACACAGTAAAAGGAAACTAAATAATGACTATTCAAAGACCCCCGAAGCCTACTTCGCCTAAGGTCAAGCAGCCGGGCTTTGTTGCGCTACCGCAGCAAAAACCCGTTTCTCCGTCTGCTGCGCGCAACCGCATTGAGACACGCCCGCTGCCTGACAAGGTTGTGGATGTCCCCAAGCTTTTTAGCCAAGGAGTCAAAGATGACTCCGAAGTTAAAAGCTTCGGACCCGGATTTGCATCAGGCACCGTTGGTGGTGCTGCTAATATCGCCGAGCTTGCTCGCGCGCTCAAGAACGACGTCGACCTCATATATCAATTCGTGCATGACCAGGTAGAGTTTCTGCCGACCTATGGTTCGCAGAAAGGTGCTCTGGGAGCACTAATCGATGGTATGGGCAACTCGTTTGACTTGTCTGACCTGATGATTCAGCTTCTAACGGCAGCGGGTTACACGGCCAACTTCCAGTCTGGTGAGATCGAGCTTACTCAAGCAGATGTCTCAGCCTGGCTTGGCACTGACTCAACCAATATCTTCGCTGCAAGCAACAAGCTTGCAGAGGGTGGTATCGCAAACACAGTGTACTGGACCGGCACTGAGTACAAAATCTATCTGTCTCACTGTTGGCTGAAGTGCACCATTTCGGGCACCGACTATCATTTCGACCCGGCGAAGAAGTCTTATACTGACTTTGCCGGCATCAACCTTGCAACTGCAATGAGCTACAATCAGACGACGTTTTTGAACAACGCGCTCTCTGGTGCCACCATCAATGCCGACTATGTCCAGAACATCAACCGCGGAAATATTCGCAGCGACCTGGACACGCTGACGGCAAACTTGGTTGCGTATCTCAAAGCGAACAATCTCACCTCGACGACTGAGGAGATCATTGGTGGAAGGCGCATTGTGCCTGCAAGCACGACGCCTTTGCGTCAGACCTCGCTTCCGTATCTGCGTCCTTCGACGACGCCAACCACTTGGGCGACGATTCCAAACGCCTACAAAGCTACTCTCAACGTGGCCTATGACACGATTGATGAGACTTTCTATTCTGCCGATATTCACGGCAAGCGTCTGACTCTTTTCTTCAACGCAAGCCACGAGGCGGAGCTACGCCTTGATGGCTCGCTCATCGCGACAAGCTCAGCTCAGACGCCGGGTTCATGGAACTCAGTCTGGCTTGAAGTTGTCCACCCCTACCCGACAACGTTTGCTGATGAAGGTCATTGGCAGACGGTATTTGAGGGAAGCTATGTCCTTATTTGCCAAGCATGGGGTAATGCCGGTCGCAGAATGACCGAAGTTCACCGCAGTAAGCAGATCGAGGCGGAAGTTGCAGGACTTTCTTCTACTTCCGAAGCGCTTCTTGGCGAGTCTCTGTCGGTTTTCTTCCATCTGTGGAATGCATCAAACTCATGGGTGGCGGATGTTTTCAACCGTCTTACCACTTGCACCACGGTACTACACCACCAGACTGGGCTGGTTTATCACAACAGCGCTGTCTACATCGACTTAGGTGGTATCGTTTGGGCGTCGTCCGCTCTGGACAATGATTGGGATAACGTTAACACTAACGACACAGCATTTGCCAAGCACGGCATTGCATTTGAAGCTGGCGCAATTGAGCAAGTAACAGGCTCGACTGGTATCAGCGCAACCACAATGATTGACCATGCAGTTTCTGCAGGGCTCAAGATTTATGACGCAAAGACTGCAAACTGGCTTGGCACTGTGCGCCCAGCACTGACTGGCTATTCCACTGGTGATCTCGACAACATCGAGAACTGGTGGGTGAACGCTGGTTGGCGCGCTGTGGTGCCAGAAGACGGCACCGAAACGATAAACTCATTTACTGGCTTTGGCTATGATGCGATCTCCCCGTTCTATGGAGCAATCGGCATCTATGGCGGAGCGCTAAAAGGTGGCGGAGGATCGGTTTTTAGCTCCACCGGCGACCTAAAAGAAAAAACCTGCGTAGTGGAAATTCCTATTTCTCAAAAGGATGTCGGCGTCCTTGCTGCATGTCCGGATCTGGATTTTAATACCAAAATTGTTTACCGCTACACTTCGGTGGACACAAGCAGTCAAAACACTCTTGGAATTACCCAATCTGCCGGCACTTCACCAGATCCGGTGATTTTGTCTAGTGGTCAGTTTGTATATGACCATGTTGACTTGACTTTGGGAAGCCAAGGTTTTCCCTACGGACTTTCTTTCCAGCGCTTCTACCAAAGCAACTTGAGCACTGTCGATGCCGGACTAGGACTTGGCTGGGGTCACAACCACGCCATTGGTTGCAAGAAAAACTCTGACGCCTTGCTTGGCATGGCGATGTATAACCCCATCCATGGAGCTGTGGGCATCGTGCAGATGTTCCTTACAGTTGACATGTACCGGGATTTGACCAAGCCGCTCGACAAGTGGGTCATGGTGTCCTGCGCTAACCGCTGGATGCTGGACAAGCTTCAGGACAACACGAGATTCGTCAATATGGCGGATGGCTCGCAGGTGTTCGTCAAGCTCCCTGACGGCTCTTATTTGCCGCCAATGGGAAGCAACTCCACGCTCACCGATCTTGGTGGAGGTCTGTTCCGTCTCACGACTGCACAAGGCGTTCAATACAACTTCAACGCAACAGGTGATATTTCGACGATTGTCTTTCCTGCAGGTGTCACCGTAACCTACACCTACACCTCGGGCAAGCTAACGTCTGTTACGAACGGATTGGGCAGAACGCTCACTTTGAACTACACCGGAAATGATCTGACCTCAGTGTCTGATGGCACCGGTCGTAGTGTCACCTTTACAAAAGATGTTGATGGTAACCTGACTGCAGCGACAGACCCTGCATCGAAATCGACTACATATTCGTATGTCTCGGGTAAACCTGGTCTGATGGAAAGCATCTTCAAGCCTGCCAACCCGAGCAATGCTATTGTCACAAACGTGTACGATGCGTTGAACCGGGTCAAGCAGCAGACCGATGCTTACTCAAACTTGACTGAATTCTTTATTGCTGGTCACCGAAGCGAAGAAAAGAATGCGGCCGGTAACAGTCGTGTTTTGAGCTTCGATGCCAAAGGCAATATCACCAAAATCGTCAACCAGGTCGGCAAGACTTGGCTCAACACTTATGACGGAATTGGACGGCTGACTCGCGCAGAAGCGCCTGAAGGCAATGCTGTCGAGTATCAATACAACTCGAAGCACAATGTCACACAGGTAACTGCAAAGGCAAAGCCTGGCTCAGGACTGTCTGACATAACGAACGTTTTCACTTATGACTCTACCTGGAACAAGGTAGCGACGGCTCAGGATGGACGTGGCAACACCACGACCAACACCTGGAACCCGACAACGGGTACTCTCACTAAAGTTGAGCGTCCGGTTATTGGTGGATTCACGCCGACCACGTCATTTACGTACAATGCCCGCGGGCAGGTCATCACGACGACCGACCCGACCGGGATTGTTTCGCAAATCAATTATCATGCCACACTTGAGCGAGTTGAATCTGTGGTCGCAGACTACGGCGTCGGCAGGCTCAATCTTACTGTTTCGTTTGGATACGACTCATTGGGCAACGTGACTTCTGTCACTGATGCTCGTGGAAACACTTCCACGGCTTTGTACGACAACTTGCGTCGAGTGACGCAAGCGACATCTCCTACGCCGTTTAGCTATGTGACAAAATTCACGTACAACGAAAACGGCTCAAGGACCAAAGTTGAGCGTCAGACGAGTGACCCGGGTAATCCCTGGCAGACCTCGACTGCTGCTTATTTCATTGACGATTTGCTCTCGTCTGTGACAAGTCCTTCGAATGAAACATCGACGTTCGCCTACACGAACTTGCGCCAGCTCTGGAAAACAACAGATCCGGCATCGCGAGTAGTCGAGCGTGCTTATGACGCAGTCGGGCGTCCTTACACCATCACAGACCCTGCCCTTGATATTGCCTCGACCATGCTCTACACGGACAATGGTCGTCTGGCGTCTATCAAGGACGCGAACAACAACACGACAAGCTTTGATTTTGACGGGTTCGATCGTCCAAACAAGACGACCTATCCCGATGCAAGTTATGAGCAAAATACAAGCTATGACGCAAACGGAAACGTTTTGACATTCCGTCTGCGCTCTGGCAACACTGTTACCTTTACTTACGATGTGCTTAATCGCCTTTCAACCAAGGCGCCAACCGGCATGCCGACTGTAACAAACACCTACGATTTGGTAGGCAGATTGACGAAAATCTCAACACCAACTGTTGTTGGTGACCCCACATCTGGTGACTTCCAGTATTCCTTTGATACGGCAGGCCGGCTCTACCGAGAGCAATATCCTGATGGAAAGCAGGTTACGTACCAGCTTGACGCAAACGGCAACGCGACTAAGATGACATATCCTGATGGATACTTTATCGATCGCGTTTTCGATGAACTCAATCGCCTGACTGATATCAAGCTCAACGGCTCGGGCACTCCGAGTCTGCACTTCGATTTCGATGCGCAATCGCGCCGGACCAAGCTCACTTATGGTAACGGCGTTGCTTCGTGCCAGTACGGCTTTGAGAAAGACGACGATCTGACTTCGCTCATTCAAGTCTTCAACGGCTCTGCCGTTACTTTTACTCACAAGTTCAACAATGTGGGTGAGCTTACAAGCTCTGCTGCATCTGACAGTCAGTTCATCTGGCATCCGCTTGGTGCAAGCTCCGTCTCTTATGGCGCGGCGAATAACATGAACCAGTATCCCACCGTTGGTGGTGTCAGCCAGACGTATAACAGCAATGGCTGCCTCACTGGAGATGGTACGTGGACCTACACTTTTGATACGCTCAATCATTTGACCTCTGCCACGAAGACTGGAGTCTCGGCTTCCTACCTCTATGACCCGTCGCACAGGCAGGGGCAAAAGACAGTCGGCAGCACCAAGACTCGCTATATTTATGCTGGCTTCCAGCGCATTGCAGAATACGATGGAACGTCCGGTTCTCTCCAGAACCGCTTCGTGTATGGAACAGGGCTCGACGAGCCGCTGATTCAAATCACTGCAGGCGGAACTGTTTCTTATTTCCACCATGACCGCATCGGCAACATCGTTGCCACCGCAGACAATACCGGAGCCGTAACAAACCGCTACAAGTATTCGTCCTTTGGTGAAAGCGCCGCGCTCAGTGGTACTACATTTGGTTTTCAGGGGCAGCGTTACGATGCTGAAACGGGGCTTTATTACATGAAAATGCGTTATTACGACCCGAAAACGGGTCGATTCCTTCAGCCGGATCCAATTGGATATGCTGATGGATTTAATCTTTATCGCTTTGCTGGGAATAATCCAAACAGTTTCACCGACCCAATGGGATTGGCTGCTGATGGGAGTAGCTTAATGTCTGATACTGGGTACTATACGGGTGAAGGAGTGGGTGAATATCAGCTCTCCCCCCTAGTAGATAAGGCGCATGGAATTCATGAACCCACATGGTTAGACCCTACTGGGTTAGTTGGCACAACTTATGAGCACTGGATTCGCACCCAATCTGTCATCAGAACAAAGGGAAAGCAAGCTTTTGAACATAGAAGTCCAATTTGGTATCCATCAATCCCAGGTTTCAGGGGCTGGCAACCTGGAGACCAACGTGACATGACCCCACTTATTCAACTTCCAGTACAACTTAAGTTTACTGCAGATTTTTCGCTTTTTGTTGATGCCCAAATAGGTTTGACAAGAAATAAAGGTATATTCTTTCTAGGAGGTAATATGACCGGAGGAACTCCAGACGGAACTGAAAGCATCATCTTCGACAAATTTATGAACCGTGTCAAGCATCAGCTAATGGTAGGTTACATGATACTTGTTTTGGGATATAAACCCGTTGTAGCATTAAACTTGATGAATACACATGAGTGGCTGGGTGACTTTTGGACCGACGACTCAGTGGTAGATAGATCTAACAATAAATCAGCCGCTGTTCGAGCACAATTTTTTCCTAACGATTGGAATGGATATGCTCAAAGTGTCTTTCAAGACGCATATTGGGAAGCTGTGAGAACAGGTTCAGGAATTGATTTAAAGTACTAATTTCAATCTATGAATTAACTCGGTGCGGGGGATTTTGAGAGTCCCCCGCACTTTGACAAACGTTATATAATAGAATGAATGAAGTATTTGATTGTAATAATTATGATAGTTGTTTTAACGAGTTGCTCGAATCGGCACTCTCGGCTAACTGAGATTTATACAGATCCGAATTTTGAATATAGGCAGAAAAGACAACCCTCAGCACAAGAGGTGCGTGATGGAGAGTATGCTTTATCAATCTGGAAAAAAACAGATAAATATAGCCGTAACCGAATTGCGGAAGATATTGTATTGGGAAAAAATTTGGTAGGAATGGATGTAACAACTGTGATATCAAAACTTGGTCCACCTTGGGACCAAGATTCAATTCGGAATCCCGAGCAACAAAGACCATTTGGTTATTACGCCTCGGGTGGTGAAAGTCAATGTAATTTAAGGCTTGACATTGATTCGAATGGAATTGTCCGCGATAGTTTTTTAGATGTTAATAACTAATCGAACCGAAATGTGTCAACAACTTTGAGGCACTTTTTCTGACCTGACCCACTAGAATCGATCCGTTGCAAAGGTAACATAGGGTATGCTCTTGTTTAGGACTCCCTCACTTCCCCGTCCGAGTATGCAAATTATGTGTCATAAAAGCGAGTCAAAATAGTTGCTAGTTCCTTGAACTGTCTTCACATGTAAGCCGTTGAGTAGCCCTTCCGCATTATTGTTCAACCTGCCTTCGCCATTTACAACAGTAATAAAAGAACTCTCAATTGCGCTCTTGCAACTCTCAAACAAGGAGTTGATGTGGTCATCTTGGAAGCTATATCCTACGAAGTTTATTCTTTCAGGTCCTGATAAAAGGAGTTGTTTATATTCGTTCCAACAAATGGTGAGAAATTGGTCTTTTTCTATTTTGGGTTTTTTATTCGATCCTAATACAATATTTCGGCGCGGGCTTGGAGGTCCGTTACCATCAAGAAAATAAATCGGACCTTGGTTTTCTTCTTCAAAATATTCGAATGTTCTTGCTTGAACTGAAAGATTTAGCGATCCATGAACTTTCACAATTTTTACCGACTGGCTATTCTCTGAACAAAACCTTGCTCTAAAAACAGGTCTATCTTTTTCCCGAACAAGACCTATATCGAGATTTATATCAGGACAAAAATGTCTAAAAGCAGTTTCTACAGTGTTTTCCCAGTTTAAGGTTACAACTGGAGTAATCCCTTGTGCCACGTATTTACAGAATTTTTCAAAGTAGGCTAATCGCTCATTGTATCCTTCCTGCCAAAGAATCGACTTTATTTCTTCCACTAAGACTGATCGCAATCTAACCAAGGGAAATTTCTTTTCAGCAACTTCAGTATCAAATTCCTTTTCTAATTCCCAGAAAATAGATTCGAAATTTATTGAGTTTTTTTGTTCTTCATTAGCTTTGAGCTTCAATCTGTCGAACTCGCTCTTATAGGAATTCGTCAAACGGTCTCTAACTCGGGTGATAAGTTCTTGGGATGCGGGCAATTCAGCCGGAACTGAAGAACCTGCACCCAGGATAAACAACTCGCTGTTTCTAAAAGAACTCGAAGGCAAGCAATTAATCCTATGCACGCATTCTGATAATATACCTTATGTTTGCCGCCTTTAGAATCCTTAGTCTTGAATTGGGGTTGCGAATTTGATGGAACTAGAAAGGTTTTGGACACTGGTTGCCGCAATGAGGGCAGATTCTGATTCCATGGAATTGCACTACCGATCATGCGATAAGATGTTGAAGAAGCTTTCTAACCAAGAGCTAGTGGAATTTTCAATTCAAATTAGTTTGCTTCAGGAAAGAGCCTACGACTGGAATTTGTGGGCAGCGGCGTACATTATTAATGGTGGATGCAGTGACGATGGATTTGTTTATTTTCGTACTGGATTGATTTTTCAGGGTAAAGAAGTCTTTGAGGCTGCACTTGCTGATCCTGAAAGTTTAGTCGAGATAGATTTGGCGCCCGAGTTAATCGAGTATGAGTCGTTTGCTTATTTGCCGGAGTATGTTTTTGAAGAGAAAAACCCCGACAGAACTGATTTCTATGATTTGACTTGCGAACAGCTCAGATTGCCTGAAGAGAATTCTCCACGCGGAGAAGAATGGGAAGAAGATGATAGCGAGCTGAAAAAGCGATTTCCAAAGCTAACAGAAAAATATGGTCTCGCTTAGTTCGTTTCTTTCAAGACTTTTTGGTCCGTCCCCCAGTTTATAGATAGATGAAATTCTACGATGCATCCAGAAGGGA
>CAZFKB010000110.1:0-8386 GCA_964519785.1 uncultured Candidatus Obscuribacterales bacterium
GAATGAACAAGTTATACGTAGGGAATCTGCCCATCAGTCTTACTGAAGAACAACTGGAAAAATTGTTTGCTGAAAAAGGTAAATTCGTATCTGTAGCAATGCCTATAGACCGCGAAACTGGCCGCAAACGCGGATTTGCTTTTGTCGAAATGGAAAGCAAAGAAGATGCTGAAGCTGCGATTCAGCATTTCAACGGTGAAACAATTGATGGACGCAAAATCGTTGTGAATGAATCAAGACCGAAAGTTCGTTCAAGATAACCACAATTAAGTCGTAAAAAAATGAGCCTCGAGATTTTCTTGAGGCTCATTTTTTATGATGTTGTTAGCGCTTAGCCTCCTACCACTTAAGCAAGTTGAAGCGCTGCATATCGACAGTCGACATATTGCGATAAAGAGATAGCACGATAGCCAGACCGACTGCGGCTTCTGCAGCAGCTACGGTAAGAATGAAAATGGCGAAGAGCTGACCTTTAACATCTGCAGGATCGACGAAACGAGAAAAAGTAATTAGATTGATATTGACCGCATTTAGCATCAATTCGATAGACATCAAAACTCTGACAGCGTTACGCGAAACTACCATGCCATACATGCCGATTGCAAAAAGCAGAGCGCCAAGAGTCAAATATTTGATGATTGGATCCTGACCTACGGTCAAGACTATGAAAGAACCAAGTGCGCCGGCTGCAAAACAGCAGGATGGCGAGCAGTTGAGCATGTATCTGAAAGTAATTCCAAGCACCGTAATGATGAAGAAGAAAATCACATCCATGTTGTTGTCTTGGATAATTTTCTCGCCGCCACCATTGGTAGAAATGCCGAAAATGAAGCAGCAAGCCAGGAATACAATGCCGCAGTATGCGTAGGTCATTAGCATGTTTGGTTTTGAATTTTCCACGACTTACTCCTGGTTTTGAATTTCTGACTGATCCAAATCGTTAGTTGATTGGGCTTTTGCAAGCATGATTGCTCCAATCAGGGCTGCAAGCAGCAAGACTGACGCGAATTCGAAAGGCAACGAATAAGATGTAGTGAGCGCCGTGCCAATTGTTTCCAAATTGTCTACGCCTTCTGCAGCTTTGTTCAGCGGTATCCAGCCTTCGGTTCTAAGCGAAAGATAGATGGTGAGGAAACTGAGCCATGCAACCACAAAAGGAAATGCTCTTTTGGTTTTGTCTATGAGTTGCATTATTGCAGGCTCGTTTTCGATGTCTTGCTCTTCTGAAGCAATTTCTGAATTCAGTTTGTCGCTCGTCAACATCAAAGCGATAACTACTACAAGTGTGATGCCTACTGCATAAATCATCAGTTGAGCCAGTGCCAAAAACTGTGCTTTCAAAAGCAGGAAGAGTGCCGAAATACCACCAAAAACACCGATTAAAAGAAAACCGCTGCGAATGACGTTTTTGTCAAAAATTACACCAACTGCAAAAGGAATTGCGATGATTGCAATGAGATAAAACAAAACCATCTCTGTTTGCGGCGCGCTGACTATATCTTGAATGTTGAACATTAGGATGATTTTTCCTCGTCAGTCTTAGCTTCTTCTTTCTTAGGCTCTTCAGCCTTGGGTTCTTCTTTTTTCGCTTCTTCTGCTTTTGCTTCAGGCGCCTTGGTTTCGGCGGCCTTCGCACCTGCTGGTGCAGCTGCTTTTGCGCCAGCCGGTGCTGCAGCTGGGGCTGCTGGTGCTGCGCCTGCTGCGGGTTTGGCTGGTTTTGGTTTTGGCTTGGGCATTTCTTTGCGTTCGAAATAATAGCCAGACTCTTCTTGGGTGAGAGTCAAACGTTTGATGTCATAAATGAGAGACTCACGTGAGTAGTCAGCCATTTCGAAATCGTTTGTGTTGATAATGCACTGAGTAGGGCAAACTTCGGTACACAAGCCGCAGAACATGCAAAGTCCGTGGTCGATTCTAAAATCGATCAGTTCGAGCTTGTTTGTTTCGGGGCTTTTGTGCGCGTTGATATCGATACATTTATCGGGACAGACACGCTCACACTGACGGCAAGAGATGCACAAGTGTTCGCCCGTATCTGGGTTGACTGTCAGAGCCAGACGCCCGCGGAAATGAGGTTTCATTTCAGTGACAATGTCTGGGTAAACGAGAGTGATAGGCTCTCGCAGCGAGTGCATCAAAACGGTCTTGAGACCTTCGCCAATGCGCTTGAAGCTTTCGATTGCTCGATCTAATAAGTTACCCTGCATGACATACCACCGCGACTCTAGCAAACACAACAACTAAGAATGTGATTAAGGCTAGTGGAACGAGACGTTTCCAACCAAAATCCATAAGCTGGTCAATACGGAATCTTGGTAAGGTTCCGCGGACCAACACTGCAAAAAATACTATTGAATAAACTTTGACTATGACCCAAAAAGCATTCCAGAATGTTTTGGGATCTAGTATCTGTAATTTGTTTATTGGAATATCGAGCAACGCATTCATCATTGCTGAAATCTGTTCCATTGGAAGCATGGCAAGAATCCACTGAGGAATTGGGTTGCCGCCGCCACCAAAGAACATCACTGTGGCAATGCTTGAAACAATAAATAAGTTAGTGAATTCTGCCAGGAAGAAAATAGCGAATTTGATTCCGGAGTATTCGGTGTTATAGCCTGAAACAAGTTCTGATTCAGCTTCTGGCAAGTCGAATGGAATACGGTTGATTTCAGCGCAAGCGCCAGTGAGATACAAGCCGCACAAAATGATTGTGCAGACCACCAGAATTACAGAAGCCAGTGCTGAAAGAAATCCATGAGGATAATATTTTGCAAGTGTGGCGCTCCATTCGGCTGTGTTGCCGGAGAACAGTGCGGGCAGGGCTTTGTCGATTCCAACCAGGGCACCGCCACCAAAAATATTCCAGTTGAGAATTCCGCCTGCTTGCTGTTCGGCTATTTTCACTACATCAAGAGTGCCGGCCATCAAACACATGGTAACTAGGGCAAGAACGAGCGGGATTTCGTAACTGACAGCCTGAGCTGCTGCACGCAGTCCGCCTACCAGAGAATATTTGTTATTACTCGACCATCCTGCCATCACGAGTGCCACCACTGGCAGTGAAGCTGCGGCAAGTATGTAGAACACTCCAGTTGGAACGTTCACTATCTGGAACAACTCATGGTTGCCTGTAATAGCAGCAAGCAGTGGAAGAGCACCAAAGATTGAAGGAGCAAAAAATATGATGGGTGCTAGTGTGAATAAAACAGCATCGGCACCAGTGGGGGTGATGTCTTCTTTGAAAAGAAGTTTGACCGCGTCGGCGGCTGTTTGAGCCAGACCATCGAAACCGGTACGGTTGGGACCCATACGGACAGTGAACAGGGCTAGTGCGCGACGTTCGAAAAGAACCATGAACATTGCATTAATAGGAATGAATACTAGTACAGACAGAATTGGAGTCAGCGCTCTGCACAAGTCAGAGATGAACATCAAAAGGCTTTGTGCAGAACTATCTTTGCCAAGCTCGGTCAAAATGTTTGGTATCAAAATTCCGACTGCCCAACAGGCACCCCAGACGGGGATGAAGATCAGACACAGCCAAACGCCGGTCAATCTTGTCAGTTTGAAAATTTCCTCTGCATTCATCGCTGTTTTGATTTTCCTTTTATCTGTCTACGTCGGGAAGAATAACGTCGATTGATCCAAATATCGCCATGATGTCTGCGATTGGATGTCCTTCTAGCAGTTTGCCGCAAACCGACAAGTTGCAGAAGCTAGGGTTGCGCCAGCGAAAACGAACCGGTTTGTCAGAACCGTTCGAAGTCACATAACAGCCAAGAATGCCGCGTGGTGACTCGACTGCCGAGAAGCCTTCTCCTGCTTTTACACGAAGACCGGCAATTTGTTTCTTGGTTATGACTGGACCTTCAGGAATCATGTCCAGACACTGTTGAATAATTTTGTTTGACTCGCGCATTTCGCGAATACGCAAAATATAACGATCCCAGGTGTCTCCGCCTTCGGGCTTGTTAATCCATTGAACATTGAAATCGAGTTTTGGATAAACCGAATAGGGTTTGGTTTTGCGCAAGTCCATGTCGCTACCGGAGCCGCGAAGAGAAGGACCGGTGACACCAAATTCTTTTGCCAGGCTCAAAGGCAAAATGCCAACGCCTTTTGTACGGCGCAAGAAGATTGGGTTTTCAGTCACGATTGCTTCGTATTCGTCTACACGATCGTTGAATTCTTCGGTGAATTTTCTCAAGCGCTGAAACCAGGTCGCTTTTGGATCGCGCTGAACTCCGCCGATACGAATATAGTTGAACATCATGCGCTGACCGGCAATTTCTTCAAATAAATCGAGCAGCTTTTCTCTTTCTCTAAAAGGATAGAAAGGAAATCCGAACATAGCGCCAAGGTCAATAAGGTATGTTCCTAACCACAATAAGTGGGAAGAAATTCGGTTCATTTCCGAAACCATGACACGAAGCCATTCGGCACGCTCTGGGATGGCTTGTTCTTCAAGTACTTCTGCAGTGCGGCAGAGTGCCCATGAAGTGAACATACCAGAAAGATAATCGACGCGGTCGATAAGTGCTTGATACTGAAACCAGGTGCGGTTCTGACCTTGCCATTCCTGGGCTCTGTGCAAGTGCCCGAGTACAGCCTCAGCGTGTTTAACCCATTCTCCATCGAGAGTTAGAACCATTCGCAATACACCGTGCGTGGCAGGGTGTTGCGGACCCATATTGATAACCATTTCGTCGGTCTTCAGCTTGGGAAGACTGGCTCCTGGTTCCTGGGTTGTTGTAAGTTCGTGGGTGGACATTGCGATTTCCTACTTGATTTATCTAAACGAAATGGGGTTTTTGTCGTTGAGCACATCGACCGGTTGTTTGTAGTCTTTGCGCAGTGGGTGTCCATCCCAATCCCAGGGGTTTAGAATGCGACGCAAATATGGATGACCAGTAAAGCGGATACCAACTAAGTCGTAAGTTTCGCGCTCGTGCCAGTTTGCAGCAGGCCAGAAATTGGCGATGCTTGGAATTAGTGGCAGTCCGTCTGCGGGTGTTTCGGTCTTTTTGGTCAAAACTTTGAGCACCAGCTCTTTGTCATTTTCATATGACCAAAGGTGGTAAACGGTGTCATAAGTGTCAGGCGAATCAACGCCTGAAATTGTGATGAGCAGGTTGAGTTTGGTCTCATCGGCACTGCGCAAGATTTTCAAAATTCCAATCAAATCTTTTGCGTGAATTTCGAGTGCTTCGCATTTGTTCGAGTGATCTTGCAGGCGGGTTGACTCAAAACCATGTTCTTTGAGGAATTTACCAAAGAAAGCAGGCTCTAGCGGTGCTGGTGGTGCTGCGGGCTCGGCAGCGGCAGCTGGAGCAGCAGCTTTAGCTCCTGCAGGTGCTGCTTTGGCACCGGCTGGGGCAGCCTTGGCACCTTCTGGCGCAGCCGCTTTGGGGGCTTCTTTAGCTTCTTCTTTTTTCTCTGGTTCTTTAGGATCCGCTGGAGTATCAGTCATTTTTTTTTCTCAATTAGCTTGCTTTGTCTTGTTCTTTCGCTTCTTCTTTGGTTGCTTCTTTAGTTTCGCTCTTAGCTTGCGCTACCAGAAGCTCGACTGGAAGTCCTGTGTCGTAGTCGACGTGACGAATGGCGCGTTGGGCATAGACGCGACCTGCACGTTTTTCGTATGTTTCAGTGCGAATTTTTTCTTGTAGTTTCATCAGTGCATCAAGAAGTGCTTCTGGACGCGGAGGGCAACCGGGCAAATAGACGTCGACAGGAATGATGCGGTCGACTCCTTGAACTACAGAATAAGAATCGTTGAACATGCCACCAGTAACGGTGCAAGCGCCCATGGCGATTACGTATTTGGGTTCGGGCAATTGCTCATACAAAGTAATGAGAGCAGGTGCCATTTTGCGGGTAATGGTGCCAGCAGTAATGATCAAATCAGCCTGGCGAGGGGTGGCACGAAATACTTCAGAACCAAAACGAGAAATATCGTATTTGGACATGCCTACGTGCATCATTTCGATGGCGCAGCAAGAGGTTCCGAAAGTCAGGGGCCATACGGCTCTTGAACGTGCCCAGTTTGCAATTGGCGAAATTACTTTCGACAATGCAGAAGTCAAAGCACTAACCGAGGTCAGGGTAACTGTGTCCTTCAGCTCCTCTGCCACCGGAAAATTGATTGGATCTTGCATTTCCTCTTGGGACATTGTGCTGAATTCTCCTTTAGGGATCCCACTCCAGCGCGCCTTTTTTCCAGGCATACGCTAGACCGAAAACAAGTATGAACATGAATACGCCGATTTCTGCAGGTCCCAGCCACCAGGCGCCTTTGCCCAGAATCGCAGGCAGACGGTCGGTGGAAAGAGCCCACGGAATGATGAAAATGATTTCGATGTCGAACAATATAAATAGTAAGGCGTACAAATAGTATCTGATATCGAATTGCAGAATGGCTTCTTGAATGGGTTTCATGCCGCATTCGTAAGGCTGGTTCTTGATTGGGTTAGGGGTGTGATAACCCAGAACCAACTGCAGAACCCATGCCAGCAGTATCATTCCAAGCGCTGGCAGAGCGAATCCTACTAAGACGAAGATGAAGATTTGAGAAAGTTGCAACTCGTACATCTAATTTCCTTTGAATTTCTTGCTTCGTTAGCGCGCATTCAGGCGCTTTTCAAGAGAAACTACCTATTTGGTTACTGTTAAGGATACCAGCTTGAAGACATCACGACATCGCAAATTGGTCATCGGGACTTGATTATAGTCACTTCAGATTAGGCTCTTTGCAGCGCTACACGTCAATTCACAGGTAATGAGCCGGCTTTGCCCATGTTATAGATTCTGTATATAAGTTTTCTAGTGTAATACTGATTTACAAATTGGTGAAAACTAGCTTGATTACGGTATCTTGCTTGTAAGGATAGTTCTAAAGTGGGATTTATAAGACTTGAAGAGTGGAGTTGCGTTGAAATCGGTGGCTACCTGTGTGGTGCCTGGACCTAATATGAATACAAGCGTGTACGAGATGACGCCGAAAAGAATGACGCAACTGGATCAGTTGCTTGCCAAACTGCATGTAACTTGCGGTCGCATGGGGCTTGTGAACGAAGCGCTTACCCACAATTCGTACGTAAATGAAAATCCTGGCGCTGTCGATTACGAACGTCTTGAATTCTTCGGCGACGCAGTGCTCAAATTCGTTATTAGTGAATATTTACTAGATCGCTTTGGTGACTATTCTGAAGGGCAGTTAACCGAAATCCGCGCTGCCCTGGTTAGCGACAAAACGCTTTCTGAGATCGGACTTGCGATGGGACTCGATCGTTATATATTGTTGGGCCGTCAGGTTCAGATGAAACCGTCTATAGTGGCGAATGCCCTGGAGGCTCTGATTGGTGCCATTTACCAGGACCAAGGACTCTTTATGGTTCAGAACCTTGTAGTCAGTTTGTTCGGCTCACACGCTACCGCTATAGATAGAAGCGAAACAAAAGACAATTTCAAAGCCCACCTTCAAGAGTACACTCAAGGTCGGGGGCTTGGCCTTCCTATTTATACTGTTTTGTCTAATGATGGTCCGGCACATTCACCTTCGTTTACTGTGTCTGTAAGCGTTTCGGGCGAGCCTAGAGGACTTGGTACTGGTCCATCCAAGAAGGCCGCAGAACAAGAAGCTGCTCGTGCTGCTCTGGAAATTTTAGAACCAGCAAAGTGCATTTAGGTCTCAATCAAAATATAAAACCCAAAAGACCCCGACATAGTCGAGGTCTTTTCATTTTTTGATTCAGTCGCCTTTTTTAAGGTACTATCGAAGGTTGTTCGAGCATCGACTGTGAAGGTGCTTGACCATTTGCAGGAGCTTGAGCTTGTGGTGTCAGATCCTGAGCGTTGAAATCGGTTTGTTTCAAACGTGTGCTTGAAAGGTCCGGTGTTTCAGCTGGGGTTACAACTGGTGCAGCAGTTGCTTCTTGTTTTTCTGCTGATTTTGCTTCAGGGTAAACAGCCGCAATCGATTTTGGTGTGTTTTGTTTGATCAATGCTTCTGGAATTTCTGGCAAGCCCGAATTTTCAGAAAGCTTTTGAGCCTGGGTGTCTAAGGTTCTGGCTTCATAGTTTGCTTTTGCAGCTTTGAATTCAGCTTCAGCTGCTTTCAATCTGATTTTTGCTGCGTTTACTTGTTCTTTGGAAATGTCCAATCTTGCTTTAGCGCGTTTCAGGCGCTCTTTTGATTCTTCAACCTGGAAGTTACTTTGTGTGTCTACTCCCTCTGCTTGTGCCTTAGTCGCTGAAATGCTCATTAAGGGCATCGACAGGGCTAATGCCATTATCAAAGCTTTGTTTCTCAATTTCATGTCGTCTGCCTCGTCTCGTTCGATTTGATGAACTGGGTCCGGAAAACAAAATTATAGGCAACTCAAAT
>CAZFKB010000111.1:0-8362 GCA_964519785.1 uncultured Candidatus Obscuribacterales bacterium
CTTGGCAAGTCAGATGCCGACGACAAGCGTATTCGAAAGAAATTGACCGAAGCACATCTTACTCATGTAGTATGGATTGCCAAAGATTTTTATCGCGAAGATATTCCATTTTGGGACGTTATAAACGAAGGCACTGTAGCTTTAGTAGGTGCAATAGGAAAATTCGATCCTCAAATAGATTCTGATTTTAGCGAATATATCTTAGCGAGCGCAAAGCGCGGGATAGCGCAATTCATAAAAGAAGAAACCAGTCTTAAAGAATTGCCGAATGCCCTTATAGAAAAAATAAATGCAATCAAGCCTGTGGCTAGAAAGTTAGCCGATAAGTTAGGTCAAGAGCCAAGCCGTGCTCAAATTGCCAATGAACTCAAAATCACTGAAGAAGAGCTCGAGCGGCTTATTGCTCTTGCAAAAGCCAAAGAAGAAGTCGAAGGTGAGCAAGAACAGGAGCAAGTTGATTCGTCAAACCATAATGGCCAAGACGAATTTGAAATACACCCTGACTTTATTGAGCCGGAATATTATGAAGGATCATTTGAAGACGACGACGAGTAGAAATGAACGCTTACGCGTTAATCGCTCTCGTCTTTTGTCTAGCGACCGAAAATTCGCCCAGGTAGTAAACAGCCTTGATCCCGCTTGGCGACTTTTAGAAACGCGCAAGCTTTCAGGTGGAATCTCAGCAGAAATGACTGCCATCAAATATGGTGATGGCAAATCTGTTTCAACAGTTGTAGTTCGTCGCCACAGTGAAAAATCGTTTGAAGAGAATCCAAACATCGCTCACTATGAATTCGAAATTCTAAAACATATGTGTCAGGCAGGTCTTTGTGTACCGCATCCCTATCACCTCGATGATACTGGCAAAATATTTAAACGTCCTTATGTGGTGCTTGGATTGCTTGATGGTGAGGCGGTTTTTGACCCGGAAGATAAATTAGATTTTGGTCGAAAGCTTGCTTATATGCTGCTTTCCATCCATGAAATAGAAGGCAGCGCTGATTTAATGCAAGATCAGAAAACACGTCTTGAGAAAGAAATTTATAAATCGAAATCAAAGCTAGATGAAAGCATCGAAGAGCCATTGATTCGAGCCAGACTCAAGGAGCTCTGGCCGATGGTCAAAGCCAATAAAAGCAAAGTCTTGCATGGTGATTTCTGGCCTGGCAATGTCCTCTTTCTTGATGGCGAGATATCAGGCGTTATCGATTGGGAGGACTGCGAGTTTGGAGATCCTCTATTAGAATTGGCTATCACTCGTTATGACTTGCTTTGCATGTGCGGTCAAGAATGTATGGATGTTTTCACCGACACTTATTTGAGCAAATCCGGCATAGACAGCACATATTTGCCAGTATATGAGCTTATTGCAGCACTTAGACCAGCAGGCAAAATATCTGAATGGGCAGGAGGCTGGCATGACCTGGGACGTGCAGATATCAATCATGACATAATGCTTGCCTGTCACAAAAAATTTCGTCAGAATGCACTTGCTTCTATGCTCCGATAATAATCGCTAGTTTATGCGAAATTTCTGAGCCTCTACGTAGTTTTCCCATTTACCCATAGCAAAAGCGGGAGCAAAATAAGTTCATCCCCCAACCCAATCAATTTGCCTGCGGTGAATGAAATGCTCCAGAAACTACTCTATACAAATTTGCTTTATCTGGCACTTATTTTGACTGTTGCAAGCTATCTGATGCTTAGAGCCGTCGGACTGGCAAACCCTATGTCCTGGATAGTTTCAGGATGTGCACTGGTGGCTGTGATAATGGCTTGTTCGGTCAAAACATCGAGCGAACTATCTACAAATCTTTAAATGGGTGCGTCTCTTCGCTCCACAATGGTTCGAAATAAGATTCCACCATCACTTTTGATACCTGTTCGAGTTTAGCAGGTCTCCAGCGCGGGTGCTTGTCTTTGTCGACAAGCAGGGCACGAACACCTTCGACAAAATCGGGCTTCATCGTAAAGCGCAAAGATAGATTCAGTTCGCTTTTGAATACATCTTTCAAACTCAGTTTAATACCCCGCCTCAGCTGTTCCATGATTACATGAGCTGAAACAGGGGAACCGCTGCGGAATATATTTATTCCAGCTTCCTGCCAGTCGTCATTTTTTCTGGTTGAATAGAGCACTTCTCTAAATTCAAAAGCATTTTTTACATTCCTGAACTGACGCATATATTCTTCGTGCTCAAGAACTTTACTAGGCAGCGTGCATTTTGCTTTGCTCAACTCGTTAATTGAATCAGTCACAAGTGTTTTGTTCTGGTCGTTGTCGCCGCTCCATTTTAGAGAAAGAAGCATGTCTATTAATTTTTGTTTGTGGTCAAATGGAAGATAGTGCTCAGCCATTTTTAAATACAATGCATCGGCAGCGTTTATTCTGTTTGCTGTCATACCAAGATAAATACCAATGCCTTCTGGCATTCGATTTAAAAAATAAGTAGCTCCCACATCTGGATACAATCCAATCGTTATCTCGGGCATCGCAAGTACGCTGTGTTCTGTGACTACTTTGTTCGATGCACCATTGGTAGCGCCAATGCCACCACCCATTACTATGCCGTTAGCCCAAACAACAATTGGTTTTGGAAACGTATGCACTTCATAGTCTAGGGCGTATTCCTGGGTAAAAAAGTGTACGCAATCCTTGCTTAATTCGTTTGGATTATTGTGTTTCACTAAATCGTCGTGCATACGGCGTACATCGCCGCCAGCACAAAGAGCCTTATCTCCAGCGCCTTGAAGAAATAAGCAATGAATTTGGGGGTCCGATTTCCACTTCTTTAATATGTCTCTGCATTCAACCATCATTGGAGCCGACAGCGAATTCAGCGACTTTGGAGAATTCAAAGTTAAAAATCCGACACCGTTCTTTTGGGCAGTTTCAATAAAAGTGTAAGTCAAATTATTTGCTCCCAAATTCAATTACTTCTTTCATACGTTTTTCAGTTAGTAAAGCCTCTTTTGGCTTGTTCATTTTTCGTTGAATATTTGCTTTCAGTTTGTACCATTCGGCGATGTCTGGGTCTTTCATTATCAAAAAATCCACATCTTTTAGTGCCTGGTGATATTTTTGCATTTTTTCTAAAATCTCCACGCGAGCCTGACGAGCTCCTGGATTTTCTGGAAGAGCAATTATCATTTTGCCTATGGCGCTTAATGCTTGTTCCGTTTTTCCGCACTCGCTAAGCATCTGGCAGCGCGCGATCCATATTTCAAAATATCTTCTGCGCAGATGATTTCTGAAATGTTTTATGTCTTTTGAGAATTCGTTTACCGGAGTTTTAGGAGAAAGACAAACCAGAGCCTGACTATAATCATCAGAAGCTTTATCGTATTGTTTTAAAGCTCGATAAGCATCAGCTCTTTTAGTCCAGGAGTCTTCGTCGATAATATCGTGTTTGTCTTTGGTAAGAATCGGTTTTGCAAAGTCGATCAATTCTTTGAAACGGTTGAGATTGTGCAACATTTCAATCATGTGCATTTGTGCTCTTCCAAAATTTGGATTCAATTTGAGCGCAATTTTACCCTCTTCGATCCCCTTATCTTTCTGTTTCATTTCAAAGTAATAGCGCGACAAATTGTGATGTGCCATCGCATCTTGCGGATAGGCATTGACCCAGCGTCTGAGCGCCTGAGCGTACTCTTTTTCATTGACCAGTTTTTTATAAACTAAGCTTGCGAAATAATTTACATCTGGATCTTTTGAGTCGAGCTTGATTGCATTTCTGATTTCTTCCTCTGCAAAAGCGTTGTTCGCACCCGAATTAGCTAAAATATACGCTTGTACAGCGTGAGCACGTGCATATTTGGGCGAGCGTTTCAAAACCTTGTCTATTGCTTCTTGCGCCTGTTCGTTTTTATTCATCTCAGCAAGCGTCATTGCCCACGTAATCATGTAGGCATCGTTTGTTGGCTCAAGCATGGCTGCAGCACGTGCCGGGTAATAAGAAAAAACGACATCGCGCCTTGCGTTTCGTAAATTGAAGCGAGCTTGCAATTCATGCCAGTAAGCTTTGTCTTTTCCTGCTTGTAATTTTTTGTCTACATAAGGTATCAATTTGTCAGAGTTTTGATAGAACAACTTATTTGATTCTGCTATTTCAATATTAGCTGGTGCACAATGGCACGGGGCAGACCCCAGGGCGAAAATAAAAAGAGCAATTAGTCGAACTCTGCTAGTGAGCATGTTTCTCAAGCCACGAACAAAGTGTGTCTATGGTTACGTCAGACTGAGTGTTGCTTTCGAAAATAAGATGTTCGGCTGTGCCGTCGATAAGCATTGTTTTGTCTGCAGCACTTATAGATTCGAACATTTTGTAAGTGCCTTCAGGCTTGACTAGTCGATCTTTGAGACCTTGCACAAGCAGAGCTGGAGTGTTTTTAATTTGCTGGCAGTGTCGCACTGTTGTGCGCATGAAAATAGCAAATTTGATAAGTTCCTTGGGAGACATTTTCATCTTTGCCTTTGAATTCATGCTCCACTCTTTGAGCACTTCCTCATTGGTTGTAGCACGCTCTGCCACTGTATCGCCAATATTGAAGGGGCGGTTTGGTCCGTCCAGAAAGTGCGCAGCAACAGTAAAACCAAATCGTTTTGCTTGAAATCGCTCAGCCGATGGAACCGAAGCTATGACACCCTGGATAGTATCATTGAATTCGGCTGCCGCACGCAAGGCGATACCACCGCCCATGGATTCTCCAAGCAGAAAAACAGGCTTGTTTGGATGGCGAATCTTAAGTTGGTCAATCACTGAACTCAGGTCAACTATCGCAGCATTGAAGCCGACATCTTCTTCACCCTGAACAGTTTGCCATGAGCCAAATCCGCGAACGTCTATAGCGTAAACAGAGAACCCACGTTTACTCATTGTTTTTCCAAATGAAGCAAACGAAGTATTATTCAAACCTAACCCGTGAATACACAAGAGAACTGCTTTGGGTTCACCTTCTTTGACCTGCCAGGCTATAAGCGGCAGTGTAAGTGGTTTGAACTCAGTTGCAAGCCAAAAGTATTCAGCCAAAGTTTGTGGTTTGTTTCGAGCGACATACTCACCAAGAAATATATTTTCTACTTCTTGCAAACTCGATATGTCATCACCAGTAGCTTCTGCGACTCTCGCTCTGGCTTCCATCAAAGTTTGCATGATTTCGCGAACTTTTGCCTGGTGCAAAGCTCGCTCTGTTTCTTTGTGTTCGTTTCGGTAGATGGTACCAAGCTGCAGATACGCCCAAAGCAAAGAAACTTGGTCTGACAGACCGCCTTTTGCTGCCCTTTGTGTAGCAATTTCAACTAAAGTTTTTGCGTCGACTTCTGCTTTGGCATATTGTTTCAATACAAGCTCGACGCCAACTTTGCTTTCGAAAAGCTTTAGTCTGAGCGGGTCGTCATTGTCTAGTTTGTTAGTTTCTTGAATGGCTGTGTCATAATATTTGAGTGCGTTTTCAAAGTTGCGCATTTCGTAATGGCAGTCTGCAATTCGTTTTATGACATAGATTCTCTGACGAGCATCTTTTGTGTTGTTCAGAACAGTCTGTAAATTGGCTTCGGCACTCTGGAAATCTTCGTTCTTCCACTCCAAGGCGGAGAGCAAGTAAAGCATGTCCCACTCTTGCGATGTTTTATTGGCTTTGAAATAGTCTTCTAAAAACTTTTGAGCTTCTTGTGTTTTGTCCTTACGCAACAAATCTAGCGCTTTAGATTGAGTTGGGCTCAATTTGAGGGTTTTGATATCTTCGCTATGAGCCGGAATTGCAAAAGAACTGGTCAATAATATTGACAACGACAAGAGTAAATTTTTGATGCCAGAACTGCGCATAAACACCCCATGGAAGCCTGGGGCTTATTATCTTACTTTTGCTTCGATGTATCTATATATCTCTTGAAAAAGCGCTTTAATCCATTCTCAAAATCAGTTGTGTCATTCAAGAAAATATCGTTGTGTCCGCTGCTTTTCAACACTACAAATTGCTTTGGATCCACTGCTGTTGCGTAAAGCTTTTCTGCATGAGTGATCGGAATTAAACGATCTTTTGCACCGTGAATAATCAAAGTCGGCGAATGCGGTTTCGATAAAACCTTTGCATTATCCAGATGATCGAATGAAAACATAAAATCGGGATATAGATTGAGCCAAGCAAGCTTTTCGCGCGCCAGTCGTAAAATTGAATAGTATGGAGATAACAGAATTATTCCGCCCGATTTCATGTCGGTCGATAATTTACAGGCAAGCCCCGTGCCAAGAGATTCGCCAAATAAAATGATGTTTTCTTGTTTGTATTTCCGATTTTCTAAAAGATATGCAAGCGCAATTTTCGAGTCAGAGACAATCTTCGGAATAGAGGGGCGGCCAGTGCTTTTTCCATAACCCTGGTAATCGAAAATGAAGACAGAAATGTTCTGATCGAGAAAAGACTTCATTATTTCGGCGCGATTGGTCAAGTTGCCACCATTGCCATGGCAGATAAGAGCGACTTTTGATGCCGTTGGTTTTTTCAAGAACCAGCAATGAAGATTTTCATTGCCGTTTTTAAGATAGATGTTTTCAATCTTTGTTCCAATCAGGTATTTGGCGTCAAAGTGACCGGTTTTTGTCGGGTGAAACAAGAGGTTATCGTAAAGCGCTCCTGCAATGAACGGTGAAAAGAGAAGGTAATAAAGAATCAACTGAGGTAAAAGCAATAAGAATGTCTTGCGTAGATTTTCTCTTTTGATTGATTGAACTGAAATTATCGTTTCTTTCCACTGTTTGATGGAAAATGCGGCTGTTAAATCGTTCCAGAGAGCCTTGTACAAATTCATTATTTGATCATGTTCAATTTTTAAATTTTAGAGTTTGTAATCAGACAACTTTTTCTTCTTCGCGCAACTTGCGATCCAGAATGAAAGTTCCAAATGGTAGAAGCGCTGCAACAAATACGCCAGAAATCTTTTTCAATCCCCATTTGTGTTCGAGCAAAGCACGAATCATGGCAATGACGTAGGCGATAAATAGAAAGCCGTGAATGCTTCCAACCACTGTTACAGCCAGCGGAAATCCAGCCGCATATTTTAGTGGCATAGCGATAAATAGCAGCACAAGAAAAGAAATGCCTTCTGCAATTCCAACCATTCGTAATTGATGAATTTTGTTCATTTCAATATCTCATCTCGCTAACCTAACCAGCTAGCAATTTTATCGCATTTACTGATTAAGTTTTTGGTTTGCTTGAAAGAGCCAGTTCGACTTAGGCGTCATCTGAATGTTCCATGCTATTTGCTATGAAGGTATTTGGCATCCTTCCATGAGAAGTATTGGTTCTTGTGAAAATAATGCTTGCCTGAGCGTCACGGAAACTGTAAGCATTATCCATGGTGCGCACAGCGTTTGGTCGGCCTAAGCGCGCCATCATTTGTCTTAGTCGTTCTTGCTGGTTGCGACTATTGGCTTGTGTTTCACTGCCGAAAATATTTCTGAACTGTTTCTCGCCGCTAGCTAGTGCTTGTTGATTAGCCTGGAGCCAGGGCATTACTGTATCTGAATATAATGAATCGAGCATTGTTACACTTTGAACTTTGGCTGCTACTTCTGGATTCTTATTTAAAATAGATCCTGTCGGGGTGTAGCCGGCTGAATGTGAGAATAGATGCATTCTCTCGATACCATCAATGCCACCACGCGCAAGTTCGGGTGTCTTTTGAATTATTTCTTTGAGCATATTAGTGAAGAAGCCCTCTTGAGCAAATCTACCCTGCACGTGGTTGCTTGCTCCAGGAACGACTTGCCATTCAGGTACGATTAAAACAGTTTGCGGATTACCTTTTTTCATTTGAGCAACTAAGTCAAATTCGCGCACGCTGCTTTCAGCTGATGATCTAAATCCGTGATTGAAAACTACAACGTCATATCGTCTATTCGGGTCAAAGCCCGGTGGCAAATAGACCATGGCATCAGCAGAGCGGTTATGACCAGTCGAATTGCTTAGTTTGAGTTTGACCAGACGCTCGGGATTGTTCGTTCGTTGCGTTGGTGGTTGGTCAGTTGCGTCGTTTTGCGGAATGAAATCATATTCTTTATTGCTTTGCTGATAGTCGTCCATTGGCAAACTCGCGTATCGTTGAGCATTTCTGGAGTCGTATCGAGGATCAAAATTTGGCTGATTGAACCGGTGAGCGTATTGTGGTCTGAATTGCGGCTGGTATTGGTCATATTGATTCGCTGCCATTTGCGGTCTGAATTGAGGTCTAAATTGTTGTGGATAGGTGGATCGCATATTTTGCAGAGGAACATACTCAAAAGGATTGAATCGGCCCTGCGGGCTGAAAGTGGCTTGCCTGTCCATCAAAACAGGATTGGGCCTGTTGCGCTCTGGTA
>CAZFKB010000112.1:0-8214 GCA_964519785.1 uncultured Candidatus Obscuribacterales bacterium
CTCTATTTCAGGATCTCGCTGACCATGCTTGAACATCACTTAGCGCAGACTTTCTGGTTGCATTCCGACCTCTTCTGTTTTACTGCATTTCGAATTCATTCGCCAGAATGAGGTTGGTGCAACGCTCTCTCGTCTGCATGAGCACTCTTCGATACAACAGGAATAAATATACTTGGACTAGAGATTGCTTTTCTCATTTGTGGTGCTTTCTTCGCCGATGCATTACTTTTCCGGTCTCGCTTCTTAATCTCTATTTTCCAGTGATTGAAAGTAGATGGTCTAAGTCCTTTGCGTCGACAAAACTCAGATTGCGAAAGTCCACTACTTTCCTGTTCGGCTATCAGCCTACGCCATCGCTTCTCTATTTCAGGATCTCGCTGACCATGCTTGAACATCACTTAGCGCAGACTTTCTAGTTGCATCCCGACCTCTTCTGTTTTACTGCATTTCGTTTTCACGCGCCAGAATGGGGTTGGTGCAACGCTCTCACTCGGAGAAGCTATCTTTTACACATTGGAGCGCTGGGCTGGATTGTGCAGGTATGCTGATACTGGCTTTGTGGAAATCAGCAACAACGCATGCGAGCGAAGTATCAAGCCGATTGTTCTTGGAAAACGCAATTGGCTTTTTGCCGGCTCGATGGAAGGAGGCAAAACCGCCACAATCCTTTTGAGTATCGTGGAAACTTGCAAAAGACTGAGAATCAATCCCGTCGAATATTTGAGGGATGTCTTCACAAGGCTGCCGAATTCTCCCACTTCTCAAATAGATGACTTCATTCCTGATCGCTGGTTAACTCTGAAAGAAAAAGAAATCTAGATCTTTCACTCCTTAAAGCTAGCACCACTCTGCCACCATTCTCAATGGTGTACTTCCTGCAACGCTCTCGATGTGTCTCAATTTTTGCCCTGGACAATGTCCGAAGACCGAAAAACCGCTTTTGCTTTGCCAAAATCCTACACCCCGCCTGGGTAAAGCAATTTAAAGCGGCAAAAAGGTCAGAAAAAGGTGGAAAATCGGCAAAAGTCGGCGGTTTTACAGGAAAACTTGCTTACCTGTGCTCACCGAATACTTACAATCAAAACGAATAGTTCAAACGTCGCCACGGAAAGAAGGTGACGAGGCTAGAAGGTGAGCAAAAAAGCCACCACTAGTGATACTAGTAAACCGGGGATGAAACATATGAGCATTGATCGGGAGATCTTCAAGTTGTTAGGTCAGACCACTAATGAATCGTCCTCAACTAGAACAATATGGTGGGATTTCCAGTAAAAGGCTATAATTATTTCTAAGTGTTAGATTCGGGGCAGATCCATTTGTGAAAAAATCTCTAATCGGTAATAAATCCTCTTTGTTAATGATTTGGCCACTCATACCTGTTGTGATTGACGCTCTTATTTCTCCTTTGTCACGATTGGTTTATATAACCTGTGTTCCCGTTCTCGTGACAAGTGCTGCTTATTTCATTTGGTATCTATTTGGATTAGTACTTATGGCGAATTCAAAAGACCCACTGGCAAAACAAATTATTTCTGTTGTTTTTGGGCTACCGTTTGCTTTAATTCCTATAACAAAATCATCGCTGACAATGTTGATAACAAATTTCTAGGAAAAACAGGATTGTTAATGAATTATAGGCTGGCAGTTTTTACTGCCAGCCCGTTTCTTAACTAATCCTTGATCGAATTAGACCCTTTTAGTGCCAAATGCACCATTCGGATTGTTTTGCCTCCGTTCAAATTCATCGGTGTCATGGTTCCCGTAACGTTTATCGGGATCATTATCGTAGACTTCAGATTCGGTGTTACCAAATTGCCTTCTATCATTTAACGGTCCTACATCATTAGGATCGGAAGTATTCTGTTCTACATAGACTTTTCCATCCCGATCGATTCGAGTTCTATGAAAGCCCCCATCTGGATCGAAATAGCCTTCCGGCTCACGAACTGTTGATCCAGGCGCTTTATAAGCGATCATCCCATCAGGAGTTACAAGCAGCTGGGGATATATTCCCAATCCAACATCACGCTCACTGTATCTGTATGGATCGGGTCGATTGATTCCTCTGAACATCGGAATATCGGGGAAGTCAACCTGATGAGTATGGATAATTATAGCTGGAACTCCAGCTAACCAGAAAGCAATATAGTTTTGAGCGAGTGCGTTGTTAGTAATGAATAGACTTGGCCATGAACCCAGCACGGTGCTGGGCGCTATAAACTCAACCCCAAAAGCAGAGATGGACATTCCCATTTCTGCGAAAGTATTTGATGGCTGAAAAGTCGGCGTGTTCCGTGCCAAGGCTTGAAGATTAGACACCTGAATTATATGACCAGCCAGGTTGATTCTTCCTCCTTCCTGACCTAGGGGATCTGAATATTTAAGCGGATTGCCGTACGCAAAACGATACAAGTTCAATCCATCGCCATAATTTGTCGGATCTGGCTGCAAGAAACGGCCGGTCTTCGGATCGTAGTACCTCATCTTCATGTAATAGAGCCCAGTTTCGGCATCATTGCGTTGCCCTTGGAAACCAAATGTGGTACTACTCAATGCAGCACTCTCACCAAATGACGAATACTTGTATTTGTTGGTCACTGCTCCGGTGCTATCTGACGTAGCAACGATATTGCCGATGCGGTCATGATGAAAGTAAGAAATCGTTCCGCCTGCGGCGATCTGGATCAGAGGCTCATCGAGTCCTGCTCCATACACAAAGCGGTTAAGCAGAGAACCTGACGTTCCATCATATTCTGCAATACGCTGGAAGCCAGCGTAGATATAGCGGGTCTTAGTGCTGCCGACCGTCTTTTGAATTTGTCTGTGAGACGGGTCGTAGAGGTAGGAAGCTGAGACTCCAGTCTTCGTAGCAGAGATCAAATGATTGAGAGTATCAAAAGTATAGGTCCAGGTGCCATCTCCGGTTAGGCAGCCGTTCGAGTTGTAGCTCTGGCTGACACCACCAACGGTGGGATACTGGTTCATGATGTTGGCCGCGCCATAAGAGACTGAGCTTGCACCTGACGGATGCCAGATAAACTGACTGTCCGATGCAGCAGAGCTTGTAAGCTCACCCACACTGTTGAACTTGTGGGTAAATGTGACGGCAGAGCCATTGAAGACTTGAATGAGCGAAGTCAGATCGTCGTCTTTCTCAAAGCCGTACTGGCAAGAAGCAACGCCGTTACCATAAGTGAGTTTGGTGCGGCGAGATTGCGCATCGAAATCAAAATGCAGACTTGGAGTTCCCGAGCCATTGAGCTTGATATCGGTCAGGCGATTGAGCTCATCGAAAACGCGGTCGATGTAATACCCATCAGGATATGTCATCCTGGTCGCGTTGCCATTTGCGTCAAGCTGGTGCGTTACCTGCTTTCCATCAGGATACTGCTCCCGATAGAAGCGACCGGCAGTATCAAAGAAGTATTCGAAGTCACCAGATGTGGGGTCACCACCAACCGTCGGTGTTGAAACCTTGGTCAGGCGGCTTGCCAAATCATAGGTGTTTGTCACAGTTGACATGCCGGTTGGCGTCTTGGTTGAAAGACGGTTCAGCACGTCAAAGGTATTTGTGACAGTATTGCCAGAACGCATACGGAAAGTAAGAGCGTTTCCGTTAGCGTCGTAGCTTGAATTTTGCTCATAGCTTGCATCAGGATAGGTCGTCTTGTTTGGACGATCGAACCCATCAAAATCAAAGCTTGTCGTGTTATTGTTTGCGTCCTTGATCGAAGCCAAGCGACCATTGTCTGTGTAGAGCATGGTCGAGGCAATATCAAGGGCAGGGTCTGTAATGGTGTAAGGACGCCCGACTGCGTCATAAGCACGCTCGACTACTCGCGATGCCGGATCTGTTGTTTTCCAGAGCTGGCGCAAGTTAGTGTAGGCGAACGTAGAGGTCTCATTCGAAGGACTTGTCACGGACGAGAGCAAGTCGTCAATGAAATAAGCAGCAGTAGAGGTCTGCCAGGGGTTACCCGGGTCGCTTGTCTGACGCTCGACCTTAGTCTTGGAGCCGTTTTCGTTGTATGTGAATTTGGTCACATAGCTAAACGGCGTTGGCGAGGTCACTTGCGTTACTCGACGCAAGTTGTCGTACAAAGCCGTGGATGTGTTTCCGCGAGCATCAGTGACTGACGTCACGTTGCCCAAAGAATCGTATCCGAACGATACAGTCAGATTGAGCCTGCCGACGCCAAAGTCTGCAACGACAGATTCGACGCGCTCAAGAGTGGCATGATAATTGATTTGCGAAACAATGCCGGTCGGGTCGGTCGTTGTAATGACTTGCCCGCGGGCATTGTATGAAAAAGATGTAGTCGGTGTTAAACCAACGATAACCGGTCGCTCAACCTTTGTCAGGGTGCCGGTGGTGGCATTCCAAGTATAGGTGGTGGTGTTCCCACGCCCATCTTGAGCTGTAGCGACCTTGTTCCAGGTTGAATGATACGTGAAAGTATTAACGATATCTGACAATCCAGAGCCAGGCTTCGCCTTCGCCGTCACCGTCAGAACGTTATTGTTATCATCATACGTGTAAACAGTCGAGTTGCCTTCAGGCATTGTCGCTTGCTTGAGGCGATCAAGTCCGTCCCAAATATTTGTAGAGACCTTTCCAACTTGGTTGATGGTTTTGACCGGTAGCCCGCTTCGGTTAAGATAAGTGACGCTGCTATTGTTTGCAGGATCCTTTTCTTCGCTTCGCGAACCCGCGAGATAATAAGTCCAGACGTTGCTGTAAGCATCGGTCTGGGTTTTAATCCTGTTCAATGCATCATACGTATTTGTGATGACCGCTGATGCCGGGTTTGCCGGACGGAATATACTCTGCAGAAGTCCGGCAGAGACATAGGAATAAGTCGTGGTCTTGGAGTTCGGGTCTGTGACTCCAGTCAAGTTATTGGTACCATCGATAGTCAAGCTGACACTGCGACCGGTACCATCAGACACGCTGGAAAGTTTTCCGCTTGTCCAGTTGAAAGTGAGCGTTCTACCAAGACCGTTTGAAACAGTGCTCAGGAGCCCGCTTGAATAAGTATATGTAATGGTCACACCCTCGGGATAAACGATGGTTGCAATATTCCCGCTAGTGTTGAAATTGTAAGCAACCTGCTGCGGCGTTTTGAGGGTAAATGTGCCGTCAAGATTGTCAGTCAATTTCGAGGCAGTACCTTTGGGTCGCGCAAAAGATCCATCTGGCAATTTCACATGCTCAGACTTTTCTCCAGCAATGTTGACTGCCATCACATTGTCGGTGACATTATCAATCAGCCACTGGTTAGCGATCGCAGATACAATCCACTTGTCCATTGGTTTGGTCAGATCGGTCTGAAGCTGGACTGAAACGTAGATTTCAACAATTCCTGCCGCTCCTTGAATCGGAGTTTGATCGGCAAGCGTTAGCAGCCCGTTACTGTATTTAGAAATGGACATTTGATGATTGTGCGACCAACCAAGTCCAAGTCCGGCATTATCAAGTCTTTGATTGGACTTGTAAGAACGCCCAAAGCTCAAACCATAAGGATAGGCTGCACTTCCAAGCGTAAGGTCAGTAGAGCCACCGGTGTACTGACCGGAAGCCAGATCAACCGAAGTGCTGCCGAAGTGCCCAACAGTGACTTCTTTCTCAATATCCTTTGTGCCGACCACAGCAACATTTTCATAATTGCCGGTGGTCACTGCTTCTCCGCCAGTACCTCCTTTAAGAGAGCCATCGATGATGCCGATAGTTCCTTGGGTCGGGCTAATCGCATAATACGCAAAGCCAGTCCAGTCGTCTTTTGGCTGAGCACCATCCTCTGGAACTGCGACGCGCCATCCGGCGTTAATCCACCAGTTTTCGATATTATCGAGATCACCGGTTGAATAGTTGGTGAGAGCCGGACGGACTGTACCAAGCCAGTTTGAGCTGCTGGCATCATAAATTTTGTCGCCGGCAGCATTTGCGATATCGACAACTGTAGTAGTGCTAACGCCACCGATTCCAACCATCTGTTGAATTACAGCGGCTTCGAATGCGATACCATGCATTGCCATTGCGTTGTCGTTGACTTTGACATTATCCCAGTCATTATCGAGAGCCGCGGTTTTCCAGCTCACGCCGGGAAGGTCTTCATAGACCGTGTCAAAATGTCCGAAAATACCGATTTGACTGTGATACATCGTTCGGCAGTTTGAGAGCTTGTTGATTATGTCAGAGGCTCTGTTATTTTGAGCATTCCAAACGTGCCATGTGGTGGCAAATGCAGAGCCAATCACGGCTTCTGAATCAGCAGTTCCGCCATCAAAGCGAGCCTGTTTGAGCTTTTCCTGATGAAGCTGAATCATTTGAGGACCAGCATTACCCCAAGCTTGAGCAATGAGATACGGATGCCCCGCCCAGATTGTCATCCAGAACGAACTATCCGCCCCAGTTGTGGCATAAGGATGCACTGCTTCAAGCAGAACAGAGTTCCAGCTTCCTGGACTCTGAGCGGCGCTTGTTGCAACAAGTGTTCCGTCAAGACGCAGTTCACATTCCAAACTTCCATTGAAAGTCAGAGTGAGACGCTTAGTGTGGATATCTTTCGAATAGAAAGTAACGTTGATATTGGGATCGTCATACATCACGTGCAGAGTAGCGTAATAGCTAGTCGGGATATCCGTCGACCAAGTGGTCGGCGTGGTTCCAGGACGAAGATACGAAAGCGAAGTATTGCGAACTGGACCAACGACCGGCACAATGGTCTTGCCGCCGATGACGTCTTCCAACGTTGCATCCGGCTTGTTTGCCTTGATGTAGTTAATCAAGTTTGTGGTAAAGGTACCCAGATCTGAGCGGATATTCGCCCGGTTTAGGTTCTGAACATAGTTTGCGTTGACGGTAGCGCCACTTGTGGCATTACTCATGAACGTCGTCTGGTTGTAGCTTAGAGCTGTCGCCAGATTCATCCCGGCAATTGAACTGTATGTCTTCTTTGCCGGGTCAAAGACGTAGTTGGTACCGCCGATGTTAACCTTCACAAAGCAATGGCTCATGCGAAGGACATTCGTAACGCCATTGAAGAAGATAGAGTTCGGGATGAATCCTTCGTTTAGCAAACTGCTTGCAGCATTGATATCAGTGGAGTCAGTTCCAAGCCAGGCTGAAGCATCGGCCAGTGAAAGCTCTAATTCACCGAACTGGTAGCTTGCAGTGTAGCCTGAGAGCCTGAGCAGTTCAATCATAAGCTCCGACTGGTCGAAGGAGTTACCCATGCCGTCGATGAGGCAGCCCAAGGCACCCTTTTGAGTTCCATAGGTAGGCAAGAACTCAATGTTGTTGTAAACGAATTCGAAGATAAGGTCTACATCGTTCTTCAACGCACGAGCGAGTTCCGTGAGATGTGGCGCACCAGGAACGGTGCCACCGGCATAACCGGAGGCGATAACGCTCCTAACCGAACCACTTGCGTCCATCGCTGCCTCAGCAGATTTGGGACGATATATGTTGGTCGGAAGAGGCCTGCTCTCAATAATACGCTTAGCCATATCATGGCTGACTGCGGTTTCTTTTTCGCGCCTTCCAGCCGGTGGCTTGGAATGCGGCGATGTCGGCTTCGGCGGTCTTTGAATAGTCATTATTTAGTTTCCTTTTACTGTGTTTTTCGATTTGTTTTCAGTTAAGAATCAGCAAACTCAACATCCAGACGGACCACACGTCGTGGTGACCGAGGTTCTGTTGCCGAGCTTGTCGTACGCAAAGACAATGGTGGTGCCGTTTGTGAACGTTACGTTCGTCAAACGTCCACGCACGTCATACGTGTACGTTGCGCCAAGCGGCTGATTGGTAATGAAAAACGGCGCTGCTTGATAGACAAGCTGCATTCCGCTTGCGTCCTGGACCGAACCCCAAACAAAGGGCGCGGCCTGATAAGGGAGGTCAAGACTGAGTCCTGCGTCCATAATGTGTTCCTTTCGTAATTAGATTAGTGGCTGTCTTACTGAATTACTGAACTCACTGCACAACAGTCACAGGTCCAGAGACCTGCATGTTCTGCGTAGACGAGCCATAGACCTCGGCATAGACGTCAACGACGCATGCTTCGGTCGGCGTAAAAGTGAGGCTGTACTGAGTCCATGAAGTGCCGGACACAGAGACGCTAACATCAGTGCCGGCAGAGCCGACGCCCGCATAGCGGCCGCCAAAGACTTTGAGCCTGCCCGTCGGACCAGCCGCCGAGAACTTGGCATAGT
>CAZFKB010000113.1:0-8107 GCA_964519785.1 uncultured Candidatus Obscuribacterales bacterium
TGCTGTCCCTAAGTTGCCTGCTGGCAGCTTCAACCCCGCTTTGCCTTGCCGCCGATAAAGCAGTACCAGCAAAACAGATTTATGTCCCGGCTTCCCAAATTCCGCGTCGGTACGATAGCGAAATGTTCTATGGTACAGAAGCTGTTCCTACCGCTAACCAGACCTCTACCCTTTACAAAGCTCCAAGCACCTACGGCAAAACGCCGTCCAAAACGTCCTCTTCAGCTTCGGCACTGAGTTCTGCAAGCAAACCTCTGCCGGTCAAAAAAGTCTCAAAACCCACCGTTTACAAGAAAACAACAGACCCATTCGTGCAACAGACCGGTTCGCAATTTCAAGCCGAACTGGCAATTAAGCACGCCGACGCGCTCATTGCCCAGGGCAAATTGAAAGACGCCCAGGCTGTATTGATGAAAGTGCACAGAAACTTTCCTCAAGAGTCCAAACTCAAGGACAAAATTGCACACGTTAGTGTATTGCGCTCGCATCATTATCTAAAATCGGGCGACCATTCCGAAGCGGCATCACAGTCGCGTATGGCGCTTGCTTTCGACTCAAACAACGAGAAAGCAAAAGACAGTCTTAATCAGGCACTAAAAGGAATGAATGTAGATCCTGCAAGTTCTACAGCCAGACTCAAGCAAGGACATACACTTTTTTCGCAAGGCAAAACGCTTGAAGCAGCAATCGAGTACAGAGCGGCTCTGCACAATCCTCTTCAAATGGACTCACATGCGGAAGCTCTAGTTGGTCTGGGAAACATTGCCGCACATCACAAAGATTTGACCAATGCCAAAGCCAATTATGAAGCCGCTCTGCATCAAAATCCCAATTCGAGCACGGCTCTGCGACAGTACGGAATTTTTCAATTCAAACAAAACGAACTTATTAATGCTAATCGCAATTTATCCAAAGCTCTGATAGTCAATCCGGCAGATGCTGCAGCAAAAGAAAAGCTTATTGAACTCTGGCAACAACAAATAGCAGTACGACCAGACGATGCTGTAACCCATCTGGGGATGGCTCGAGCCTATCAGCTGGCTGGAGATCTAAAGTCGGCTCAAGCTGAGTACAAAACAGTCGTTAAAATCGACCCCAATCATCCAAATCTACCTCAAGCGCGCGAAAGTTTCAAAATTGCACTCATCGAGCAAGAAGCACGCAAACATTTGGAATCAGCGCACACGCTTGAAAATCATAATGCTTTGCACGAAGCTTTTGCCAAAGCAAGCGAAGCCGCACGCATAACTCCTAACAATGTTCAAACCAAGCTTTATCAAGCTCATCTTGCTGAACGAATCGGCAATTACAAGGATGCAAAAGCGTTCTATTTAAGTGCACTTACTTTGGATCCAAATAATGCCACTGCATCTGTAGGAGTTCGCAAGTATGCAAATATACTTGCCACAGGCGAACACCCAATCGAACTCAAAGCCCAGGCTGGAGATATGAATGGTGGGGCTTCTGATAGCTTTGACAGCTTCAATGCTCCAAGACGCATAGAAGGACCGCGAAACTGGTCCTTTGGCGTGCCACCAAACGCACCCCCTCGATTTACCGGCACCGAAGAACCGCCAAGTGCGACGCTGCCAGCTTTTCCAATGACCATGCAAGGCGCACCAGCCACCGGAGCATCGCCATCTCAATACGGCGTTGTGCCGGGTTCACTATATCAAGTTCCATCTGGCGACCCATTGACTAACATGGCTGGATTCATGGGTCAATTGCGCGGTCACATGATGAGTGAAAAACAAAAATGGAAAGAATGGGAAGACCAGGTACACGATAATATGAAGCCGCAAACGGCTTCAGCACCAGCCGCTGCATCTTCATCACCAAGCTCGATTGCATCATTATTAGGATCAAGTCCAAGTCCAAGCGCAAGTCCAAGCACTGCTGCACCTGCGGCCGCAAGCACAGCGGCATCATCACCGACTGGAAACAAACTAATCACCTCAGGCGATGTAGCGGCACTTCTGCAATCGCTCAAAAAAAGTAAAACACCCACAGCACCCGCAGTAGCAACGGCAGCAACACCGGCACTGACACAGGTTGCAGACAAAGCGGCTTTGCCCCCCGCGGTTTCTCAAGTCGCTTCACAAGCTGTAGCTGCCGCAAGCGCACCACCTGTAGCACCACCAATTCAATCGCAATCCAAACTCACGAGCGTTGTAAACGCTCTTTCCAATGCCGCTGCCGGACGTCCGCTTTTGTCGCAACCATATAACTATAATGGTTATCCGACCGCTTATGGCAATCCCTTTGTCAATCAAATTCCTTATGTAAATCCATACGCACCTTATAATCCACAGAGTATTCCGGCCACCACAAATCAAATAGCCGTTCAAGGTCCGCCTCAAATAGACCCCACTACTGGCAAGGCTTTGCCCACCAATCTCACTCAACCGCAGATGGCGAACACAGTTAATAACACAACAAACTGGGCAGCACTTGCAGCCACAGCAGGACAGGTGGCATATCAGAACAGAGGAGCTATCAAAGCAGCTGCAATGAACGCTGCTCAAAAGATGCAGCCCATTGTTGAAAACGTCAAACAGAGCCTGACTCAGGCAAACACTTCAACTGTCAGCGAAACCACTAAAGCAAAATTACTTCCGACCACCACTAACGAAACCGCCACCGCATCCAGTACCACCACTACGTCTACTCAGACAGTCTCGACTATGGATGCGCTGAATCAAGCTGCGGTTCCAGCCGAAATCACGCCTACAATTACAAAAACGTCCGACGAAAATGCAATAGCTTTAGCCGCGCCTGACTCTCTCACTTCCGAATCATCAACTGGATTACAAGCTAATAACCTGACCAAACAAACACCCAAATATGCCACTACCGATGCTGGAAGCGACAAGATTGCAGCCCTCGAAAATCAAAATTCAGAATTGCGCCAGCAACTAGAAAAAGCACAGGCTCAACTGAAAAACCAAGCTTACAAATCGCCTTTCACCCAGGGCGGCGTGCGTCTTGAATTGCTTGGCGTTAGTTCGACCGAAAAGATTACAACCTTGAATGTATTGCTCAAAAACGACCAGGATTCGCAGATGAAACTGCCTTCTTCCATGCGAGCAGTCGTTCGATTAATTGGAACTCCAGATCAAGTAGCCAAAGTAAAATTCGACAAAAAATCCTTGAATGCAAATGAAACAGTCAAAGGTACAATCACTGTCCACGCTCCAAAATTAAGCCCTGCAGCCGACGTGCTCATACCTGATTTGCTTGGTACAAGCGATGGCTCCAAACAAGACCTTCACCTCACTGTTCCAATATCTTCCAATTTTGGAGTGAACAAATAAGGGTTATTTTTTGCCTCGTCTGGCTTTGAGTGATTTTTTTAAAGCTTGAGACTGTGCGCTTTTTAGTGATTTATTGGAAAGTTCAACAAGATAATCGGCATTGTCTAAAGCCGACTCTGGCACCCGATAATAATAGAGACGGTTAATTCCGTTTTTGGTCTCATACTGAAAATATTCTTTGACAAAATCAGACTCTCCAGAATCATCAAGCGTTTCTTTCAAATACAGTATTTCATCAATAATAATGGCAAACATGAGTCCATCGACAAACAAACCGATGCCACCAAACATTCGCCTAGCAAGGACTGGTCTCCAGGAGCGCAACAGATCTTGAACGTGCAGCGTTAAGCCATCAATTTTCTTCATGCATTACTTCTTTAGCACCATATGCGGTGATAAACAAAACCGATAACCTCAAAAGAGATTATCGGCTTCGCTAGAGTCTTTTGAGTGACCGAACTATTCTTTCTTTTCGCCGGCTTCGTCTTTTTTCTCTTCAGTTTTTTCTTCAGACTTAACTTCTTCAGTTTTGGTCTCTTCGGTTTTGGTCTCGGTGCCTTCAGCAGATTCAGTAGTTTTCTCAGTGGATTTTTCTTCTACTTTAGTACTGCTTTCGCCCGCAGGTGTGGTGGTTTCAGTGGTGGTTGTAGTTGTAGATGTGGTGGCATTTTCATCTTTAGCTCCACCGCATCCAGCTAGTAAACCGACAACTGCTACAGCTGTTAACAAGGCCATAGCGCTGTTTTTTGTTGTTTTCGCTTCCATCTAAACTCTCTCCGTTAAATTGGCAAGCCAATTATTTGTACTAGTACCAGACAATTACAACCGACCAGGCGGCTCTGGCGCAAGGAATGTTACTTTATCTGTCATCGCCTGACAACGCAACTTACATGACGTATTGTGGTTTTGTTTTATAGAGCAAACGAAAGGTCGCTTTGTCCCCAGCCGAAAGTCCAGTAACGATTCGATCTACATACATGAGATCATCTCGATACGGGCTGTGCTCCTTGATTCCCAGCGCATGACCAAACTCATGAGCCGAAGCTCCAATCATCCGCTCAGGGGTATGATTGATCATGGTTGACAGCTCAATGACAACCGGTTTTTGCCTGTAATTGGGCAATTGAGTTTGAGCAGGCGTAAATAACTGAGCACACGTATTTCCAGCTACGTTCAAGCCGCCTGGACCGCCCGAATCGGGAAATGAATCGGTAAAAAATACCAGTACCTGGGCTTCTCTAGGATCCTGGGTAAATCCAAACTTTATCAGACCTTCGTGCTCGAACTGGCGCCACTGCTCAATACCCGCAGCCACTTGATAATTGGTTTGTTCTTCCCATCCCTTGGCAATAGTGCAATCGCCAAACGGATCTTCAGACTGCAAACGCTGAAAAACCTCATCTACTCGCTGTTGCTGCAATTGAGCGAAAGGTAGTTTTGGTAATTCTATGCCCGGACTGATCCAGATGCGCAAAGGCATTTTTTCTGCCGTCCAGCGCACTAACGCCATGCGCAGAGAGGGCTCGCCTGGGTTATAGGGCTTTGCCAGCGTGGCTTTGGTGCGATTTTCGCCACCAGTCAAGTGCAAACCCTGAGTCGTAATCTGCGAGCCATAATTGGCTGAACCCTGGTTCCCATCAGGCAAATAGCGCGGCGACCGGGTCTGAAAAGAAGCTTTAGGCAATACTGGTCCACGTTTTGGCCTGTTCTGTGCCATTACATCAAGCGTACTTGCCCATGGCGCTAAACTCAGGCAACACAATATAAACAAGCAATACGAGCGTTTAGTCATATTAAAGAAACCCGAATCTACTTCTTATATTATGCCAACAGATTTGAATTTGCTCTCATGAACCATCAACTCCATAAGTTTCAATCATTTTGCCAGACGAAAGAAGAAGCCAGCCGCCAGGTTGCGCATCAAATCGCTTTGTTGATTGAAAATCAAGATCAAGACGAAGACTATGTTTGCCTGGGGCTTCCGACCGGCCGAACGCCTTATCTTATATATGAAGAACTGGTGCGTCTTTCAAACGAACGTAATTTCAAATGGCAAAAGGTCAAATGTTTCGCCCTGGACGAATACATAGACTCGCAAGCAGAAGATACTTTTCACGCCTATCTCGACAAGAATTTATACAGCAAAGTTTCAATTCCCAAAAGCAATTGCTTCAACCCGGCCGAATGCGACGATTACGACGGATTGATAGCTTCACACGGGGGTCTGGACCTTACCATTCTTGGGGTGGGAGGCAACGGACATATTGCATTCAACGAACCTGGCACAAGCGAAGACAGCTGGACCCACTGCGTTTGGCTTACAGATGAAACTCTGCAAGCAAACAAATCGCTTTTCAAAGACCCAAATAAAATGCCAAGCAAAGCAGTGACCATGGGTGTTGCCACAATATTCGCCAGTCGCAAAATTAAGCTTGTTGCTTTTGGCGAAAATAAAAAACACGTTTTGAAAAATGCGCTCAAAGAAAAAATTACAAGCGACTTGCCCGTTTCTTATTTACAGAAACATAGTAATCTAGAGGTGTATACAGATTTCAGCCTGGATTAACTGAGACTTGAAACAACACTTTAGACGCCTTATTGCTTTATCGCTTTTACTAACTGGTCTTTGTTGCTTCGAACAAGTTCAAGCTCAGAGTCGTCTTTCTGACGACATGATTCCGCCAGATGTCACGCTGACAGACAAAGTGACGACACCTGCAAGTGCTGCCGGTTCGCAAGCCAGTACAGGATCTGCCAACGCGCCCGGAATGGTTGGTGGCGCCGCGAACAATGCTGAAATTCCAGCTTTTACAGGCAATAAAGCAGGCACTAACAGTCCATTTGCTCAAGGGTCGCAGTTCAACAATCAATTTGCTGCGCAGATGGAGCAAATCATGCGACAGGGCGGTAAAAATGTAGACGTTCAGAAATTGAAAGAACTGCAAGAACAAATGATGAAACAGGGCATGCAGCCGCCCACTCCAGCTGGACAGCCCAAAAATCCTACTCAGTTTTCGATGAATCAAAATCAACAAAGCCCAAAGCCACCACCTTCCGGTCACGGGTTCAATCCAAACGCACCAACCCTTGGACAGGGCTCACAGTCTGGCGATCCGGTAGCTGTGATTGAAACGAGCAAGGGAACAATTGTTATTCGTTTGTTTCGTCAGTTAGCTCCGCGCACCACACAAGCATTTACCCAGATGTGCAGCGAAGGCTTTTATAACGGACTCAATTTTCACCGCTACGAGCCTGGATTCGTTATTCAAGGCGGGTGTCCAAACGGCAACGGCACCGGAAATTATATCGACCGCAATACTGGTCGCCCGCGTTACCTGCCACTTGAAGTAACGCCTGCACTCAGACACAATGCACCAGGTGTGGTGGCAATGGCTCGTGCCCCAGGTGATTTAAATTCGGCTAGCTGCCAGTTCTATATTACTCTTGGACCCAAATCGCAGCTCGATCAGCAGTACACCATATTTGGTGGCGTGGTGCGCGGCATGGACGTGGTCAACAACATCCGAGTGGGCGACAAAATAATCAATATCCAGGTGCAAGAACAGTAATTTTGGCACCGGCTAAATGCTGTTTGGGTCTATATATGGGGGAATCGTTCCAGAACCTTGTTCGGGCTCTACAACTTTTGGCAAGCTAAAACCTCGTCCTTCTCTACTTTTTGGTAGTGTTTGCATTTCGCTATCGGGAGCTGTAGGAAAAGGAAACGATTGCATAAAACCAGGCGGTAACTCAGAAGGCATGCCCGATCCCATACCTGGAAGCATTTCCATCATTTTCTGCATTTGATCAAAAATCTTGCGAAAACGCATAGTGCTTTCAGCCAAGTCTTTAAACTCTGGTCCGGGCATCGCATTTGGAAGCTGTCCAGGAAACTGTTCAATAACAATACTGCGTCCATCCATTGGCATTCTGCGCAAATCGAAAGGTAACTGATTTTCGGCACGAGGCAGCGGTCCTACTGTTTTGGGTTGATTTGCACTGCCAGAATTATTAACCTGAATCTGCTCGATACCAATTACCTTTTTCAATCTATCGACACGGTCGGCATACGACATAGAACTAGCCGGTACTCCAAACAAACTGGTTTCAAGCCGCTCAAGACGCTTATCTAATGATTCGCCTTTATAGGTTTTTTTGAGTGCACGCCACTCGAGCGTGTTTAAAACAGGATACTGAGAATCGGCTATCGAGGCACCGGCATCGGCTTTATGGTCTTTAGATTCTTTCAATTCTTTGGTTCGAGCCTGCAAATCTTTTGCTGCCTGAGCATCTCTTTGCTGCACCATCGCTTTTAATTTATCCAGGCGCAGCTTGTTATTGCCACCTTGCACGCCACCCAAGATTAAGAGTTCGAGCCGCTCCAGACGCTTTTCGATAGGATCGTGGTTATAGTCGTGAAAGAAATATCGATTCTCTAAAATCTTCAGATTCTTTTCGCTGTCTAATCCAAATTCGCTTTGCACAGCCGAATTTCCAGCAAGAGACTTAGCCGGACTTGCAGCCTGGGCGTTTGGTGCCAGACTGAATAAACAAATAGCAATCAACAAATTTTTCTTGAGCATATTATTTATCCTTACTAATCAGCATAACAAATAAAATCAAGAGATCAATCAAAAACCCTGTCCTCAAGCTAAAAAGACTGGGTTCTTACTGATTTTAAGCTGACGAATTACTTACAAAGCTTATTCGTCTGTAGAGCGATACTCGGCATCTACAACTTCGTCACCCGAAGAGGTGTAACCGGAGATGTCTTCTTCGCCGTAATCGGTTCC
>CAZFKB010000114.1:0-8097 GCA_964519785.1 uncultured Candidatus Obscuribacterales bacterium
TCGGCTGGAAGATGTCTCCAAACGTCAACGCTTTCGCCTCGTCTCCTCTGCGCCTAAGGGTCGGAAGAGTGGCTTGCCCAGCAAACCAGACAACCTACGTCACTTACTGGGCGAAGTTCTCGGCAGCCGGTCCTACGGGCAGGCTCAAGGTCTTTGGTGGTAGATATGCGGGCGTCGGCTCAGCTGGCACCGATATCTCCGTTTCTGTGTCTGGCACTGCCTGGACTCAGTACACGCTTTCGTTCACCCCCACAGAAGCGGTTGTTGTCGACATTTTCGCTGAGGTCTATGGCTCGTCTACGCAGAACATGCAGGTCTCAGGACCTGTGGTTGTAAGCCAGTAAGACAAAAAAAATCAATATTTAACACAAAGGAAAACACCATGAACGCAGGATTTCATCTTGCTGCTTACCAGGCAGCACCTGCCATCAAAGGTTCAGTAAGTGACCTTGGTGGCATGCAGTTCGTCTATCAAGGCGAACCATACTTCACTACTAATCAGTTTCCAGGCTTCATCTACACGATGGATTCGCTTGGACGATTGACGCAGGCGACTTTGACTAACGGCAGCAATCAGGCGATTGCCTATGATGCCGCGGGCAATAGATCGTCTGTTTCAACCACTTGCGGAAGCAACGGCTGCTAATCCCGGGCTAGAGAAAACAACTCAGAAAGGAAACTAAAATGACTACAAGCAAAGACTGCGGCTGCGATGAGCCAAAAGCTATCTCTTCTAAAGCCAGGGCACCGCTCACCCCGCCTTCGGATGCGGTAAAAGCGACTATCGCTGCCAATCCGCCAACGAACGCAAGCGGTTTTCAGTTCGAGGCTGCGAAACAAGTAACGGATGACAGGCTCAGGAAGCTTCCAAAACCTCCCGCGCCTAAAGCGACGAAGTTTGCCAGCAACACGGTAGAAGGTGCGCCTTCGATTGTTGAGATGGGACGAGCGCTCAAAGGAACCGCTACCGGCTCGACTGCTGTTGGGCAGATTTTCGAGCATGTGTACAACAATATTGAGTGGGAGCCAGGTTGGGGCGTCTATCATGGCGCTCTTGGTTGCTTGATGAACGGCATGGGCAACTCGTTCGACCAGAGCCTCTTACTTGCAAATCTATTGCGTGAAGCCGGTTTCACAGCCAACATCGTGATGGGTTCTATTCGTCTTACAGAAGCACAGTATCAAGCGTGGTGGAAAGTACTCGATATCTGGACTGCGCAAAACTACTGCTTCAACGAATACATTCCTGTTGTGACGGCACCCACTTGGACCGGCTCTTACTACTACATGGATATCAAGCACGTTTGGGTTCAGGTTGTAATATCTGGCACTACGTATGTGCTGGATCCCAGCTTCAAAACCTATACTCGCAAGACCGGCTTGAGCAGCGCCACATTGGCATCTGCGATGGGTTATAGCCAGGCAACGTTTATTAGCAATGCTCAATCTGGTGCCACCATTGACGGTAGCGGCAACTGGGTGCAGAACATGCACTCGGTCAATATTGCTTCAGATCTGAAAACCTTTACGACGAACCTCATCAGCTACATCAACTCAAACACAATCGGCTCGGCTCCTGCCGGTACAGCCACTGTGGATGACGTACTTGGCGGTCAGGAAATAGTTCCTGTTACTCTGCCGCTTACTCTTGCGACGACTCTTTCGTATCAGAAACCTGGCGACTCGCCGACCATCTGGACGGGCGACGTTGATGCGGCTTTCAAGCCGACGCTTCGTGTACAGTTTCCCAACTGGAATACAGGTGGCGTTTGGGATATCGATTATCAAAACACTTCCGACAATCTTGCTGCTACTCGCCTGACCCTGACATATGACGTAAGCCTTGTGCCTTCGCTTAAATTGAACGGCACGGTCGTGGGTACTGGTTTGGCTCAGCCGACCGGTACTTATACTTCTCTATTCCTGACCGTTACGCACCCAGCGTATGATGCAGCAAACTATCCGCTTTCGTCTCAGCAGTTCTACCAGACGACCTGGCAATGGTGGCAATCTAACATCTCTGCCGGCGACACATTCCTTGTGGCTAACGCCTGGGGCAATGCAGGCAAAGGACAGGGAGATTACCACTACCAAAAGTTTTCGGAAGCGACTTCAAGCCTGGCTTCGCATGAAGCACAACTTGGCGAGTCATTGTCTGTGCTTTGGTGGAAGTGGGTTGCTCAGAACAGCAGACAACTGGATCTGGTAAACAGGCTTACCAACTGCCATACAATGTACAACCATCAGGTTGGCATTATTTCTGCAGTTGGCACGGACGAGTTTGGCACCGATCTTGGTGGCGTTTCTGGTTCGAGTCAGAATTTTGATAACGACACTACCAAGACACCAATTAACGATGCTGCTGCGGCAATGCATGGTGTCGCTTTGGAAGCGGCAACTCTTTCGCAGCACACTGGAAGTTCTCCATCAACTTCGACGACTACAGTCCTCGACAAAGCAAACAGAACAGCTGTTGCGACTCTGGGAGGTACTGTCACGGTTGGAGATACGCTCACTATCACAGTGAACGACGCTGCTTTGAGCGGTGGAACAAAAGCCAAAACCTACACGGTTATTGGTGGAGACACGCTCACGACAATTGCAACAGCGCTTGCAGCTGCGATCGCTGCCGATACGGATCTTACTGCAATTGGAGTCACTTCAAATTCTGTAGGAACAAAAGTTTTTGTGTCTTCGACTTCGGTCAATCAGACTAGCTACGCTGCTTCCAAGTCTGTGGGAGCAACCGAGACAATAACGATTGCTTTTGAAAAGATCTACCTGGGTTCAAGCGCAAACTGGAACACAGGTATAAACGTGCAAAACACGCTTGTTGCCAATGGATACAATTCCGGCGACATGACCGATTTGTTCAACAACTGGGTGAACTGGGGCTACAAGCTTTTGATTCCGGATCATCCAAACCAAGTAGTTGATGGTTTCATTGGCTGGGGCTATTACGCTTACCCATCTTCAAACGCAGGCGCCTATGGCATCATTAATGGTGGCGCCAAAGGTGGCAAGAAGTATAACTGCGTTTGGGACTTCGACCCAAGTCGCCCCGGAGATTTTGTGCGATGCGCAGAAGCTGGTGGCGATGGTTCTGAAGACGGCGACGAATTCGGTCGTAATAGTAACGGTCAGCCAAGATCAGCTGATCCCATCGGTCTATACACCGGCGATTTCCTTTACAGTCGCACGGACATGAACCTTGGCAGTCAGCCTTTCCCTTATGGACTGTCATTTGAGAGATCTTACAGCTCCAAGAATCAGTATGATAACGCAGCGGCTTTCGCTCGCGGTTGGACTCATAACTTTGCCATGACTGCAAAAGTGAGCAGTGGCGGTCTCTTTGCTATGGGAGACCAGTCTGCAATTCATGGAGCACTATCAATTGTCCAGTTCTTCATTAGCTGCGACTTGCTTTCTGACTCTGCTCGTCCCATTAACAAAGTTGTGATCGCATCACTATCCGATAAATGGTGGGTGGACCAAATTTGCCAGAACACTGTAGTTTTGTCAAATGGCGATGGAATTCAGGTCTTCTTGAAGCAGCCGAATGGAACCTACACTCCTCCGACTGCAATGCCATCGACCTTGACGCTAGTTTCGGGAGCGTACTCGCTCACAAACCTGCAAGGCATAAAATGGAACTTCAACACTGATGGACAGATTTCTTCAATCGTCTATCCAAACGGTGTTACGGTGAGCTTCACCTATACGACAGGACTGCTTACGTCAGTGTCAAACGGCATGGGCAGAACGCTTACACTTAACTACACAAGCGGAGTCCTTAGCTCTGTCAGTGACGGTAACGGTCGCAGCGTTAGCTACACTGTTGATGCAAACAAAAACCTTACTGTCTTCCAGAACACCCTTGGAAAACAGCATACCTACGAATATGATCAACCGGGGCGGCTTACAAAAGTATTCAAGCCTGCAAATCCGCTGACCGCTATCGTTATTAACGAGTACGATACGCTCAGCCGAGTCAAGACGCAAAAGAATGCGCGCAGCCAGACCTGGACATATTATTTTGCCGGATCGCGTTCGCAAGAAACAGATCCGCTTTCCAACTCTAGCACTTGGTATTTCAATAGATTTGGCTCGACTGCCAAATTCATTAATGCTCTTGGATTCACTACCTCGTCGAAGTTCGACGGGCTTAATCGGGTTACTGAAACGACGTTTCCTGAAGGAAACAAAATCCAGGTAACTTACGATTTGAAAAATAACGTTCTGTCAAAAACGAGCGTTGCGAAGTCTGGCTCAGGACTTTCGAACATCACGACAAGCTGGACTTATCATTCGACGTTCAACAAGCCAATAACCTTTGTGGATGGTCGCTCAAATACCTGGACATGGAGCTATGATTCTGTGACAGGAAGCTTGCTCACTTTTGTCAAGCCTGCCATATCGGGAGTCAATCCCAAGGTGACTAATAAGTGGAACAGCCGAGGTCAGTTGTTAAGCACAATCGACCCAACTGGTATTCAGACACAGTTTACCTATGATGGAAGTACCGAGAAGGCGCTTTCCGCGATTCACAACACCAACTGGACTGCCACTATTGGTGGTACTGTAACAGTTGGCAATGTGTTGACCTTGACTGCAAACGACTCTGGCTTGCCGGGTGGAACGCAGAATGCGAGCTACACGGTTGTGGGTGGCGACACTCTTGCTAAAATTGCAACGGGTCTTGCTGCTGCCATTAATGCAAACACCAACATGGCGGCGATTGGCATCGTCGGTTATTCCAACGGAGCAGTTGTCTCAATGTCAACTTCGCCTGGGAACACAACATCTTTCACTTCATCTTTGAGCGGCGGGTCCACTGAGACTATTACCCTTGCTGCTGGTTTGAATTTGTTGACCAGCTTTGGATATGATTCTGTCGGTAATTTGACCAGCTCAACTGACCCGAATTCAAATCAGAGTTTGGCTCAGTACAATAATGAGCGGTGGATGACGCAGACTACTTCTGCATCCCCGTTTAGCTTTGCCTCAATCTTTGGATTTGATGATAACGGAAATATGACTTCGGTTCAAAACCAGAAAGACGCGATTCCGACTTATCAGACGACTTCGATTTCATACACTGTTACCGACAAGAAGTATCAGGTTACAGATCCGCTAGGCAAAGTCTCAACCGCTGTTTACGACGGAAAAGACCGTCTGCAGTCTATGACTGATGCTCAGGGGCGTCAGTGGCAATTCGGATATGATGCTCTCGACAGACTTAACAGCACAACTGACCCGACCAGCACTGTATCTGATGCGCGTACTTTTACTAATAACGGACTTTTGTATCAGCTAACTGACGCCAGAAGTAAGACCACAACTTATTCTTACGACGGCTTCGACAGGCTGGATAAGACAACTTTTGCTGATACCACTTTTGAGCAGAATCAATCTTATGATAATAACGGCAACGTTTTGACGTGGCGTAACCGAAATGGTGACACCATTACGAACACGTTTGATGTGCTCAATCGTTTGAGCACTAAGGCTCCGACAGGACAGCCAACTGTTACTCTGGACTATGACTTTGCTGATCGATTGATCAGCTCAAGCAAGCCTGTCGTTGCAGGCGATCCCTCTAGCGGAACCTTCTCTTTTGTATTCGACAGCGCTGGACGTTTCCTGAAGGAGACGACGCCTGATAGCAAAGTTATCGCGCTTCAGCTCGATAACAATGGAAATGTAACCAAGTTCACTTATCCAGATGGATACTTTGTCACCCGAGTTTATGACCAGCTCAATCGTCTCACCGACGTGAAGCTGAATGGCTCAGGTTCATCATCTTTGCACTTTGATTATGATTATCTCTCAAGGCGCAGTGCGCTAACGTATGGAAACGGAGCGGTTGCTTCGTATTCGTTCGCGAATAACAATGACCTTGTGAGTCTTTCTCAGGTATTCAGCTCTTCAGCTGCGGCTAACTTTACTTATGGATTTAATAATGTCCATGAGCAAATTAGCAAAGCAGTTGATGATGCTGCGCTTGTTTGGCACCCGAGCTCCACAGCGAGCACCACTTACGGTGTTGCTAATAGCGTCAATGAGTATCCCACCGTCGGCGGAGTTTCTTACAGCTACAACAATAACGGTTGTTTGACCGGTGACGGAACGTGGACTTTCGGGTTCGATATGGAAAACCATTTGACCAGTGCGAATGCCACTGGCGTAAGCGTCTCTTACGTCTATGACGGCTCGCACCGCCAGATTCAGAAGACTGTTGGGTCCACAAAAACTCGATATGTTTATTCTGGCTTCAAGCGAATCGCTGATTATGATGGAACCGCTAACACTCTGCAAACGCGCTATGTCTATGGCACGAGCCTTGATGAAGCGCTGATTGCAGTTAGCAGCGGTGGCACACTCACTTATTTACACGCAGATGAGACTTCTTCGATCGTTGCTACCACGGACGCTTCTGCTAATGTGACGAATAAGAACAAGTACTCGGTATATGGCGAAGGCACTCCTGCGGGCACCACATTTGGTTTCACTGGACAGCGATTCGACTCGGAAACAGGATTGTATTATTGCAAAATGCGGTACTACAGTCCGAAGCTTGGACGATTCTTGCAACCAGACCCAATCGGTTATGGGGATGGGTTGAACATGTACAGTTTCGGCTACAACAGTCCCCTGAACTTTGGCGATCCGATGGGATTGGCTGGAGGTGATGATGGAAGGTTGTGGGGTAATAAGGGTTGGTGGTCTCCGAGTGCTCAATGGAGCAGCGGTGATTATTCCGGACCTTCAGGTTACGAGAATAATCCTAGTCTTTTAAAACCTAAGAATCCATTGAATAAAACATTGCTGGAAGATTTAGAACAGTGGGAAAAGGAAAACCCAGACTGGAGTAAGGTTCCTGTTTCAGAAAAAAATGGTACCCCCTCGTGGCTGAATGAGGACGTAGACCTCAATTTTATGATTCCTGGAATCTTTACTTCGGACGGATTGCCACACAATGTTGGGGATAATGAGGACGAGTTTTGGACTGATGAAAAAGGGCGCTTTCATATTCGTACTCGGGAAGGTATTGAAACTATCTATAGATTTGAACGATATCAACCGCCTGACGACGCTGATCCGTTTCCGACAAGAAACATGGAAGATTATACTCCTAGAGGATTAAGCGACTGGAGTTAGCTAAACTCTTAATTTAAACTTCTGGAAGTAGCAGCAATATTGCTGCTACTTCCAGTTCGTACGTTTTGTTATGCGAACATCAACTAACAAGTACTCTCCGTTAGAAAACCCCGACGGAAGAATAAATACAGGTAAATCCTTCAAAGATTTTCCAAAAGCTTCAATAAGCGCATTTACAATTTTGTTCGAGCTTCTCTTCGTACATGAGGAATAACTCAACTTACCATTTGAATCAGCATTAAATTTCATGGTAACGATTTCCAAATCTACTTTGGGCAAATGACCTTGAAAGTTTCGAATCCAAATTCGACTTAATTTGTTTTGAATATCGTTTTGCCAAGATAACCATGATTCCTCTGAATGATTTTTCCCGCATCGAACTAAAACTATTTCTTCAGTTGAAACAGGGTAATCATTTATGATTTCCGCATGTTTGGGATATTTGGGTTCAGCAAAAGCTTCTAAAGGAAAAGAGACTATTGAAATAACGAAAATAGTTAATTTTAGAAATTGTTTGCACCACATCAATCAAATTGAACCCTCGAAATGAATATACATGTGCAACTGTAGTCGTCTATTATGCTTAAGATAATATCATACATTAATGTAGTCTCCCAAAAACAGATGTACCTAGATTGAGAGCGTAGCGGCGCTGCTGTGAATGATAGAACGAGTAATTCTTCTAGAGCCAAGAGGTGACTTTGAAAGTCATTTGGTAATTTATTGAAATTTCATTGGCAAATTTGAGGTGTCCGTTAATTTCTCTTGTTTCATCTCTTTTTTTGAGAGTCTTCCCAGTACCGCTTCTGGTGGCTTTTTGTTTTTTCTCAGGCTCCGAGCTTACTATACGGTATAAATGAAAATTCTTGGCAACCGGACTGGCTTGTTCTAATTTCAGCTGCTTTATGTTCTTTTTTGCCCAGTTCGCTCAAAGAA
>CAZFKB010000115.1:0-8015 GCA_964519785.1 uncultured Candidatus Obscuribacterales bacterium
AGCCATACTTCTGGCAAAACACCGCCGTATCAGCGAAATCGGGATCGCACTCGAGTACTTTGTATTTGATCTCGAGCCTGTGGAGAGCCTCCACCACTTTTGGATGCAAAGCCGAATCTGACATGTTAGATAGACTCCTAGATGAACTGTGTTTGATGTTTATTTTTTTGAACTATCGAAAAAATTCGAAATAAAGTCGCCAAACCCTTTGAATCTGGCTCCAATAGTAGATCCATGCATGAGGTTCAGACCGCCTCGCAACATCGCAGTGCGGGCACTTGTGTAGGGATACCACCATGGGCGGGGACCTCCACCTGGCGCATCGATACTAATGTGCTTGATATTGACCAGATCCATCAACCCAAATTTCGAGTGCGAGCGCCCAAACCCGCTTGCCTTCATGCCGCCCCAGGGCAATTGTGGTTGAGCATGTGAGAAAAGACAATCATTTATATAAACTGTTCCTACTTCCAAATCACGTGCAATCGCTTCGCATCGAGACAAATTCTTACCCCACACAGAAGCAGTCAAGCCATATTTGCTTCGGTTGACCAGGTCCACGACTTCGTCCTCTGACTCAATGACCATCACGGGCAGTACCGGACCGAATGTTTCATTCTTCATGATATCCATTTGCGTATTCACATTTGTAATCAAGGTTGGCTCAAAGAAATAGCCTCCAAGGTCTTGGCGTGATTTGCCACCAACAACAATTGTGGCACCATCGCTCACAGCCTTGTTGACCTGTTCTTCAATTTTATTCAGCTGCTCTTCATCGATGATGGGACCAACGTCCGTACTAGGGTCAGTGGCAGGACCGAGTTTAATTTTTCTGGTCTCAGCTTCGAGCGCTTTTAAAAACTCGTCGGTATTTTTTCCTTTTAAAACAAACACACGCTCTATAGAAGCGCAAGCTTGCCCGGCATTGGTAAAGGCGCCCCAGACAATGCCCTGTGCAGTCCACTGTGATGGTGCATCGGGCAGAACGATTGCAGCATCTTTGCCACCAAGTTCTAATGTAACCGAAATCAAACTGTCTGCCGCTTGCGCCATGACCTTTTTACCGCCAGCAACACTGCCAGTGAAGATTAGCCTGGCAAGGCGTTCTTCAGACAAGTATTTACCTGTGGTGGCATCTCCGGTAATTACATTTACAACGCCATCGGGAAAGTCGGCTTTTTTAAACAAATCACCAATTTTGACTCCAATGAGCGACGATTTCTCAGACGGTTTTAGAACAACTGTATTGCCCACCATGACTGCCATTAAAATGGTCATCATTGGGATGGAAAACGGATAGTTCCAGGGAGAAATGATTCCTATTACACCCAGAGGCTCAAACGCTATTACGCTTTGTTTGCTCGATAAAAATGGATTGGACAAAGAAATGAGCTGATCTTTGAGCATCTCTTCCGTTTGCTGACAAAGCCAGGTGCAAGTATCGAGAACGCCCAGCAATTCGGAGCCATAAACTTCTACTTTGGGCTTTCCGACTTCTTTGGAAATCAGCTCAGCTAGCTCGTCTGCAGAATCGCTGATTACTTTGCGCAACTTTGCTATTTTCTTTCCGCGAGCAGCATAATCGAGCAATTGCCAATCTTCAAATGCACGCCTTGCAAATCCAACTGTCTGAGTGACATGCCCTTTGCCAAAAACTGGCAACTCTCCAAGAAGCTCTTTGGTTGCGGGGTTAAAAGATTTGATCGTGTTTATTTTTGTATTACTGCCTGTCATTTCCCTTAATCTCGCTAACTAACAAAATTGCATCGTCATTTCCAGGTTCTATTCTTAGCGCTTTCTCGGCTAACGATTTGGATTCGTTCAGTCTGCCTGCACTAAGATGAACACGGGCAAGCGATATCAATACCTCTGGGGCATTTTCATCCATTTTAAAAGCCTGTCTTGCAAGCGCATCTGCCTTTTGTCTTTTCTCCACTGCAGTAGACTGGGCTAAATTTACTCTTGCTTCCATTGCCTTTGCGATTGCTTCAAATCCATTGCAACGCCCAATTTCACGCGCCTCTTGCAAGGCACTTTCAAACTCTTTTTGCTTAATATAAATTCGACATAACTCTATGTGACTTGGTGCAAACAATTCATTTTGTTTGAGTGATTTTCTCAAACTAACAATCGCATCTTGATACTGTTTTTGGTGCATCAAAAACAACCCATTAGCCAGTAAAACCAGAGGTGAGTCTGGCTCACCATCTAGAGCTTTAGTCAAACTCGCACTCTGGACCGAGTTATTTGTTTTAAGTCCGATCAAGACCAGAACAGCCTGTAATTCTGGTGTCAAATTTTTGCTTTCACCCAAAAGCATTGACGCATCTTTATATTTATTCTGCCAGACCAAAGACAGAATTTTTATTTTTTTGCATTCCAAACTATTTGGATAAGCACTCAAAACACGGTCGCAAGCGCGCTCCGCTTTGTCGAACGCACCAAGTTCGTAAGCTTCTTTTGCCACATAGGGAAAAAATTCTGGCTCCAGACTTTCATCATCAATTAGTTTATCAAGCTCTTTTCTAAGAGCCGAAATACTTCCAGAATCAGCAATACCGCGCAGCATCCGTATTTTAGCCTGGCGACTTTTTGGTTCAAGACAAGCAGCTTTTGAAGCACAAACCCTTTCTTGATCGCTATTACCTAGTTCGCCATAAAGTTTTCCAAGGCTAGACCAGGCTTCATAGCTCCCTGGGTCCAGAGCCACTGTTTTCTTGAAATAAGTTACGGCCTCTTTTTTGTTATCGATTATCATAGCGGTGATACCAGCCTGCAAATTGGCGACTAGTGACTTAGGATCTAGTTCTTGAGCCCGTTTTGCATATACTGCGGCTTTGGCTTGACCGTCTTTTGAGCGTAACAAAATTGTCGAATACAATAAATTGAAACGCACCGAATTGGCGCACTTACTCTCGTTGGCGCTCAGGACAGCTAGCGCTTCTTTGATATTGTCTTGAGCAAATAAAACCTGTGCCTTTTTTGTGCACTCTTTGCATTCAGCCGAATCTGGCGCTAAAACTGTTTCAGCCGTTTTATTATCTGCAGATTTAGAAGACTTAGAAGGTTTTGCCAAAACAAAAGGCGAATTCAATAGCAAAATACTTTGCAGCGCCACAGTTGTGAAGCAAAGCCAGCCTTTCGTTTTTGGGTTATTATCCATTTACACTCCAGATTCAATTATAAGTTAATCACATCATCAAGGTAAAACCTGTTTATGCCCCGACTCGCCAAGCAAATTCTTGCATCGACCTTAACCTTTCTGGTCTTTCAGTCGGCTCAGGCGGCGGACAACATTGCTGTTTCTCTTGAAGCGGCCAATGAAAAATTTGTCCAAGGTCAAATAGAAGCAGCAAAAACCACCCTTGATAACCTTGCCAGACAAAAAAACCTGAGCAAGACACAGCTTGAAAGGCTGCACCTGCTTCTAGGCAAAATCTATTTGCAAAAGAGCCAGGCACAAGAAGCTATTGCTCAGTTCAAACAGGCAGTCAAAGATTATCCTCAAAGTATCGATGCTCGCTATATGCTTGCCCTTACTTATTTTGACCTGGGCGATTATGCCAATGCCGAAATATATTTCAAAGAACTTACGCACAAAAAGAGCGACAACTTTGAATATACCTACAATCTTGGCGTAGCTCAAGGCAAAATGGGACATACCGAAGATGCGATAACGACCCTGTCCAGAGCAGCCAAAATGCCCGATCACAAAGGCGAGCCGCAATTTGCCATGGGCGAGATTTACCAGCTCGAAAAGCAATATGACAAAGCTATTGCCAAATATCAGGAATGTCTTTCGATAAACCCCAATTTTGCCGAAGTTTATAACAATCTGGGCGTTATTTACGGTGCCAAAAGCGACTTTCCACAAGCAGTAAAGTCTTTTCAAAAAGCCCTTGAACTAAAACCCAACTATAATCCAGCCAGAAAAAATTTGGGCTATGCCGAGGCTCATACTGCAATGGCAGTCTCTCTAATGACCCAGGGCAAGGCAAAAGAAGCACAAGAACAGCTTTTGAAAGCAATTGAAATAGACCCGCAATTTGCCGACGCTTATTACAATCTGGGACTACTTTTACACCAGCAAAACCAGGTGGCACAGGCGATTTTGCAATACCAGACAGCCTTACAGTGCGATCCTAAACATGCAAGATCTCACAATAATCTAGGCGTAGCCTATCAAAGCCAGGGTCAATTAGATTTAGCCAGAAAAGAATACTTACAAGCGCTTCAGCTAAAAATGGACTACAAAGAAGCCAGAGACAATCTAAATAAACTGGAAAGTTTACCTAAATAAGAGGCAGAAGTAGGTCCGAAAAGCTTTCGTGCGAAAACGTCAGCAGAGCCAGTAATAGTTTTTTGAGTCCAGATAACATGAGCGTTTCCTCCTTGCACGTCCATAATATGGGCGCGCAAGGGCTTTATCAATGGTGGAAACACGTAGGCTCTATTTCAACTCAACAGGCACGGCAATAATTGTTTTGTTGCCTTTTTCAGCTTTTGTCTCACCTTTTTGCTTGGGAGGGTGCGCGACCACAGTGACCCACTTGTAGCCAGCGCCCTTTTCCCCGACTACTTTCTTGATCAGTTTGGCAACACCTTTCCAGTGATATTCGCCATCTTTGGAAGCAGTAAGCTTAGTTTCAATAACGGTGGCATTTTGCACAGGAGTGGGAAATGCATCGTATATGGTGCTGACACCGCGACTATCGCCGGCCACGAGTGTGAGCCTGGCTTCTGGGTCAGCGCCTTTGAATGAAAGTGTAGCATCATCGCCAGTACCACTAACGGACAAACAATTGCTTGCCACCGCCACAATTCTGTTTGGCTTTTGAGGAGTTATGGTGTGTTCTTGCTGAAGATAGCTTCGAACAGCATCTGCAATGCGCATTTCGGACTTTACGACATTTGTGGCGCCTTCAAAATTGTAACGCTCTCCGCCCTCGAAATTATAATGATTGATTGCGATTTTGTATTCCTGTTCGGGTTTTAAATCAATCCACTTACCCTTTGGATCTTTGTGCAAAACAAATACCACTCGACGCTCTGGAGGAAGGTCGCGATCATATGCAATTTTCAAACCGTGTACATCAAGGAAACGAGCGCCAAGCAAGCCCGACATGCCATGTTCGAGAGTTTTTAAAATCAGGCTTCCTTTGACCGTAGCAAATACTACAAAATTATCGAAAGGTAGAACCTGCTCAAGCTCTTCGCGAGTAAGTGGTCCTTGCTGGAAAACGCCACGCATTCCACCGCGGTTATGAAACGCTATCGTGACACCATAATGCCTGCCCGCTCTAGCCAGAGCATCGCAAACAAAATCACCCATGGCAGTGTCACAGGGAGCGACTTTCTCGCCAAAATCAGCCATACAATTTGCAAGCACTTCTTTGCGCAGGTGCAAAATAGGTTTAACTTTTTCTCTTATGTAATCGTCTATATCTTCTGCCGGCTCAAGCGAGTTTTCCACCGGGTGAAGCTTGTATTTGACGTTCTTATCAACCACTCGCCCTTCTGAATCGAAGTTAAGATCGAGCTTTCCTACATTTTTTCCATAGCATCCGGCTTGAACAATAGTAGTGGTGGTACCATCCCCATGCTTTACTACTACCCGCTCAGCAAGCCTTGAATGGCTATGTCCGCCAATGATCGCATCAATCTCTGGAATGGCTTTTGCCATCGCTTCATCGTCTTCGATACCACAGTGAGTAACGAGGATAATTTTGTTGATTCCCTGATCTTTTAGCTCTTTTACAGTTTCTTTGATTGGATTCATCCAATCATCTTTTTCTTTGGCTTTGAGTTTCACTTCTTGCATATTGGCGGCAAGAACTTCAAGATCGTGAGTGATAGCGCCAACAAATGCGACTTTTTCTTTTCCGAACTCTTTGATTACATAAGGCTTGGCAATTTTCGCAAGCCCAGGCATTTTTGAAAGATCCAGATTGCAGTTAACCACGTCAAATTTGGCTTTGCCTAGTTTGTCAGCCAAATTTTTAGATCCATCATCGAACTCATGATTACCGATGGTATAGATGTCGTAGCCCATTTTATTGAGCAATTCTACTTCCACTTCGCCCTTATACTTGGCGTATAAAATCGAACCTTGAAAAATGTCGCCCCCATCTATCAACAATGTATTGTCGATAGAAGTTTTGCGCAGGTCTCGAATAAGTCTTGCCATGCGACTTGCGCCGCCAATCACTTTGCCATTTTCACGAAAAGGCTCATCATGGGCGTGAAAGTCATTAGTGTGAATGATACTTAAATTGAATCCGGGCGGTGACGAAGTTTTTGCCGCCAAAACTGTTTGATTCAAGCCGAAGGATAGACCTACCGTTATAATTGATAGACAGAAAGCAAGTAGAGGTCTTGTCGATTTGAAACGTCTTGTGCCAGCCATGATGATTCCGCTCCTGTCCTTATCTTTGCCTTTATGGCAATTAATCGGTTATCCCGGACCTGCAAACAGCGCCTTGGCTCAAGAAGCGCCCAAAGAAGGCTCTGTCGAGTTAGCTCCATCGGTACTGAAAGAGAATGGATGCCCCGTCGATATAGTTTCGGCTAAAGCCGTACTCGACTTCAATACCTTCGGCACGCCGCAGTCTTCGAGAGTATACATCACTTACAAAAATGTGTCGGCTAAGAACGTTTTTTCAGTCAATTTCAGAGTTCGCTTTACCGACGAAACAGGCGCAGACCTGGGCACTTTCCAGGGTTCGCGGACTTGCACAGTCTTGCCTGATGGTGAAGGTTCAGAGAAATGGAAAAAAGAAGGCGTTTTAAACCCGAAAATATCCTCATATAAGGTACGAGTTCTGCAAGTCAAATTTGAAGACGGAAGTCAATGGGACAGTCAAGCAATGGCGAATGCCGGTCGAACAAGTGCCCAACAACAAGAACAGCAGCCCCAGCAACAAGAACTTGACGATCAACCCCGCCCTAGTCAAGATGTTCCAGTTCAAGATACAACAAACCTGCCACCAGTCGTAGCACCGCAGGCAATGCCAGAGCCATCACATCACCCCGCACAACAAATGCCTCAGCAGCTACCGCCGATTCCTTTTAATACGCCATCAGATTCACCTGTTACAGTACCAAATCCGACACCAGGAATAGGTCCGGTGGTAAATCCAGCCGACGATTCAGAATCCACGGGCGACGCCTTTTCGCGATAACGCTTTTGTTTACAGAACCGAATGCACTACATGATTTGGAAATGTTTCTTCGAAATACGGTCCGCTGACACTATACAAATCATTCTTCCAATTAAAGTAAAACCAAACGTAGGGCTTCTTAAGCAATTTTGTTGGAGCCGGAGCAAACGGCTGACACGTCAGGAGCAATTTTTTTACTGATTCTGCATTAGCAGTACTCTGTCCGCGTTCTGTACACACAAGCTTAGAAATCGAACCGTTGCTCTCTAATTTGAAAGCAGCATGAACTTTTCCTTGACCGCTAAACTTGAACGCCTTAATTAGCTTATCTCTAAATGCGGATTTATAACTGCTCAAGTCTACTTCTTGAGCAAAGACCGGAATAGACAAGAGCGTCGTTAAACAAAGCAATGATGCAAACCCTTTCTGAAACAAACGTCTGCACATCACCCAAAGCACCTCCAATCAGCAGCCATAAATATATACTTCCGATAAATAGAAAAATGCAAGATTAGCCTATTCACATCTAAATTTTAGGTGTAATGTATATTCAATTCACTATCTACAACTGAATATTTTCAAGTGGTGAACCAGCACTGTCACCCTTAGTTTGCAGGATCTTCTTCTCATGATTCTACGGATTATTGGTCTGCTGATCCTGGTGATCGGCGCTTCGTGCCTTCTCGCCTTTGCTTCCTGGCAATATGTATTGCTTGGGTTCGGCTTGGCTGGTATCGGATACGGAGTCATTAGACTAAGACAATCAGCAATACGCCGACGCCGAATGCGTCGTCTTTGGACCAACGCCAAAGAGATAGATTTGTTCGAATCTTTCTATAGCGAACGAAACTAATT
>CAZFKB010000116.1:0-1715 GCA_964519785.1 uncultured Candidatus Obscuribacterales bacterium
AAATCGATTTCTTGCGAACTGGCAACAATTGGTTTTTTTGTGAGAATTTGCAAAGACGGCCGAGTATTGCAAGTGCATACAGGATGGCGTGGCGGACAGATACATTGTAAGGATTTGGTTCTAAAAAATTGCTTAACCATCCGATCTTCCAAAGAGTGGAAAGTGATGATTACAAGCCGCGCCCCGGGTTCTAGGCATGATGATGCATCTTCTAAAAATTTTTCCAGACTTAGAAGCTCTTCATTTACGGCCATGCGTATAGCTTGAAAGGTCCGCGTCGCTGGATTTTTGTTGTGTTTACTATTTTTGCCCTGAAATCGAGCTAAAGATTTCGTTACTATCGAAGCGAGCTGCATAGTCGATTCTATAGGTCTCGACCGAGTAATGGCTCTGGCAATCGCCCTGGCATGCCGGTCTTCGCCATAGTGAAAGATGATATCTGCAATTTCTTTTTCAGAAAATTCGTTAACGATTGTATGCGCGGACAGTGACGCAGTGGTGTCCATTCGCATATCAAGCGGTCCGTCTTGTTGAAAGCTGAAGCCTCGCTCGGCATTATCGATTTGCATCGAAGACACACCTAAATCAGCAAGTATGCCACCAGATATAGTACCGATACCATGCTCGGTGAGCACACTTTTGATATCGCTGAAATTACTGTGAAATAGCCGAATATTTGATGGCAAATCGGCAAGACCTTGCAGTTTTTCGATTACCTGTATGTCGCGATCTAAACCGATAACGGTTGAGTTTTCACCCGCCCGCTTGGCAATTGCGCTCAAGTGTCCGCCGCCGCCTGCTGTGGCGTCTAAATAGGTCTTGCCGGGTTGAACCTTGAGATACTCAAGGCTTTCCTCAAGCAATACTGGTAAGTGCATTATTTCTGGCTATTTCTTCGCTTAGAGATAAATTCGAAGTCCCAGCACAAATAATATATGAGTTGCATGGTCACAAGGCCAGTTATTGCCATTATGAGAACTGGATTGAGCCAATCTGGACGATTCGCCAGAAGACTTGACGATGAAAAGAAGTGAGCGCCAGCTAGAGACAACAAAAACATAAGAACAATTGTGGTCAATTGTCTGGCAGTAGCTGTTGTGCCAGCCCAATGCCATTTCAGACCATCCCACCAATATGTGGGGGCGATTTTCCAGCCCATGCGATTAGCAGGAAAGAGCTTGCGTCCGCCACGTAAGGGAACGAAGAAGCGATCACACGAAAGACAATTCAATGTCTCTGTATGACCGTAAGGCTCGAGCAGTCCATGCTCACAACGTGGACACGGATAAGTCTGGTCCACCGATATGATGTGTGGCTGCTTGAATAACAGGTGATTTTGGTGAGGGGACTGGAACATGGAAAATCCTCGCCAGGACGAAGGCGTTACAAGCGCCAGGGGACCGTCATAGGCTCCAGACTGGGCTGCAAAACCAAAGTGCAATATGTTTCTTCAATAGGTTAATACCCCGATGTATAGACATATCCAACAGTCCAAGATGAAAATTTAAGAAATTTAATAAGAAAAGCTCCCTTTTGGCTTGGCGAGCTAGTCAAGGTATAATTTCAGACTAGTTATTTTTGAACCGATATCGGTTGGAGTTTTTCAGGAGCAGATGCAAGCAAAGCTGCCATTTCGCAAGTTTCAGGGCGCGGGAAACGATTTTGTGATGATCGATGCCTCTGATTTGGCAATTACAAAAGATGGCATGGCACTA
>CAZFKB010000116.1:1815-8011 GCA_964519785.1 uncultured Candidatus Obscuribacterales bacterium
GCACAAACTTGCGGAAACGGCTTGCGTTGTCTGGCGCGCTTTGCCCATGACAAAAAAATTCTGGAGAGAAACCATTTCAAAGTTGCCACTGCCTGCGGTCCTGTTCAAATCTGGATGAATAACGGAAAAAATTCCAATCAGGTAAAAGTCGATATGGGCAGTCCCGAATTAGTTGCCTCAAAAATACCTGTGGATATAAAGTCGCTATCAAGTTCAGAACCTGTGATCAAAGCAAAAGTAAACGATATCGAACTGACATGCGTAAGCATGGGAAATCCGCACTGTGTCAATTTCGATTCTTCAATCTGGAGGGAATCGGATTCAAAAAGAAAGTTTTTGCAGATAGCAGAAAATCTTCAGAAGAGCCCGGAATTTCCTCAATCGGTCAATGTTGAGTTTATTCGCACCATAAATAAAAATACACTCGAATGCTATGTAGTCGAGCGTGGCTGCGGACCGACTCTTGCCTGCGCCAGTGGTGCAGCGGCCTGTGTGGTGGCAGCCGTACTCGAGCAACGAATGGAAAAAGATAATTTGATTGATGTAATCATGCCTGGTGGCACACTCTCAGTTGAATGGACTAGCAAAACAAATAGCGTCCAAATAACAGGAGATGCTTCCTTCGTTTATTCTGGAATGATAGAATTTGAGCTTGAAGGCGTGAAAGTTGAGGTTAGCTGCTCGTAATGTTATCTCCAGAAAAACGCCGAGCCTGGATAAAGAGTCGTCGCGACCAGAGAAAAGCGGCAAGACAGATACATGGACGTCGTCAAACTGTTCGCATGGTGCTCTTGCTTGCAGTAATCACAACGTGTATTGCGAGTTTTATATATTTACCATGGTGCATGGGCGATATCGATCGCGACATCAAGGTACGCGGAAACATTTATGTCTCCACAGATCAAATCAAATCGCTCCTTGCAGAAAGTCTCCACAAGCCAATCTTCCAGGTGGATCCAAGTAAATTGGAAAAGAAAATTGCAGGTCTTGAAGGCGTAAAACACGTTTTTGTAAAAAGAGCAGCATTTCCACGGCCACAACTTCAGGTAGAAGTGCTTGAAGAATTTCCCTGGGCGACACTGAGCAGTGGACCAGAAGGGACTAACGAAGCTGTTATTGCCGAGTCTGGTCGAGTGATACCACTTTCGAAATTTCCTAATTTTCCTCAGCCCAAACTAAAAATTTACGGACCCAGCAATATGAAAATGATGCCAGCTGCAGTGAAGCAGTGGGCGACCTGGATTTCGTATATCGAAAAACAGGTAAATCAGTCGGTTACAGTAATCGATTTACGCAAGCCTTTCGATGTTGCCGTAGAAACAGAGCATCTAGATTTAAAACTCGGCACACTCGACAACACAGTTACCGAGCGGCTAGGCAGGCTAGTTTCTATTATAGACGTGCTCAATTCTTACAAAGGCAAACTACAACATGTAGACCTTGCCCTGGATAACAATATTCCACTTAAAATGCATTCGGCTGCACAATTGAAAGCAATGGAAGAAGCCGCCAAACGGCTTGCAGAGCGCGAGAAAAAACTAGCTGGCAGAGCCGCCGAAGAAGAAGGCGAAGACGAATCGATTGAAGAAATCTAGTTCTACACTCTAGTTTTTTCTTTAGCTTCAATCCACAACTCGTACAGTTCATCTTTGCTCAGCTCTTTAAGCGGCTTTTGGCTGATTTTCTCCATACAAGCAAAACGCTTTTTGAACTTTTCAATTGTTTTGATCAAAGCCTCTTCGGGATTTAGTTTGTGCCAGCGCGCCACATTGACCAAACAAAAGAGAACATCTCCCAGCTCTAATTCCAGGGCGGTTTTATCCACTGACTGAGCACTTTTAGCCTTTTCTTTCAGTACTACGATTTCATGACGCAACTCATCGATTTCGCTTAAAAGCTTGTCCCAGAGGTCTTCTTCTTTCTTCCACTCAAAACCCTCGCTCACAGCTTTTTCAGAAATTTTCAGCGCTTGCATCAATGCTGGTTGCGCTTTTGCAACAGAGTCTAACACTGAGGCGTCTTTATTTTTTTCTTTTGCTTTGGCCGATTTGCGCTGCTCCCACAAATGAACCACTTCGCTTGCATCTTGGACCTGGACATCGCCAAACACATGTGGATGGCGTTCAATCATTTTGGCGTTTATGCCTGCAGCCACATCTTCAAAATCAAAATCGCCAGCTTCGCGGGCAATTTGAGCGTGCAAAACGATTTGCAACAACAAGTCGCCAAGCTCTTCGCGTAACTTTTGTTTCTCGCCCGAGTGAATGACTTCCAACACTTCGTAAGTTTCTTCCAGCAAAAAGCGTGCCAGACTCTCGTGTGTTTGCTCACGATCCCACGGGCATCCATCAGGATCTCGGAGTCGCGAAATAGTAGAGACAAAATCTTTAATCGACATTTTGCTTGGCTGGAGAAGAAAACCCGGAGGATTACAAGAGATTATAAGTGTGTTATGAGGCTAACACAGGAGCCCAAAATGCACATTTAGCCCGCTTTATTGTTAGACTATTAATTGATTTAGACTGATTCTTGTGGGAGAAACTGGAGTCTTTGATGAACATTTGCGTCGTAGGTGCTGGATACGTCGGGCTTGTTACGAGCGCCTGCCTGGCTTATCTTGGCAATAAAGTGGTGACCGTGGAATCCAATCCCGCCCGTCTGGACGAACTTGCTAAAGGCAAAGTGCCGTTTTTCGAACCGGGGCTGCAAGAATTTGTAAGCGACTGCCTCAAATCAAAGACAATCAAATTCAGCTCAGATATTGCTCAAGCAGTCAAAAGCGCCCAAGTAATTTTTATTGCAGTCGGCACTCCTTCTAAAGCTAACGGCGAGCCTGATCTTTCGCAAGTAATGACTGTAGCACGCTCCATTGGTGGTGCACTCGACTCAGAACAAAGGCGCGTGATAGTAAACAAATCAACCGTTCCTGTTGGCTCAGGCAACTGGGTTGAAATGCTTGTAAATCAGGGCGTGGAACAGATGCAAGCGCAAACAGTGCCAGCACGTAAATCAAAGCCTGATGCTCCAAGCTTTTCAGTCGTGAGCAATCCAGAATTCTTGCGCGAAGGTAGCGCTATAGCAGATTCGCTTTATCCAGACCGTATCGTGCTTGGCTCGCTAGACGACGAAGCAGTAAATATCATGCGCGACCTCTACAGACCCATTCTCGATCAAGATTTCGAAGCTCCTGAGTATGCTCCAAGACCAAAAGGTATGGACCATGTGCCTTTCGTAGTCACAGATCTTGCCAGTGCCGAATTAATCAAATATTCAGCAAACGCATTTCTGGCCATGAAAATCAGCTTTGCAAATGAAATCGCCGGACTTTGCGAAAAGGTTGGCGCAGACGTAAAACAAGTTTCGCGCGGTATCGGACTCGATAACAGAATCGGAGCGTCATTCTTGAACGCCGGTGTTGGTTGGGGTGGAAGCTGTTTCCACAAAGACATCATGGCACTGATTGCAGTAGCCAAAGAATACGAGTATCCAACCTTACTCATGGGTGCCACCATTTCTGTAAATGAAAGACAACGACTTTATGTAATCCACAAATTGCAGGAAGAACTCAAAATTATCAAAGGGCGCACAATTGGCTTGATGGGTCTTGCATTCAAACCAAATACAGACGATTTACGCGATGCGCCAAGCTTAACCATCGCAGCCCAACTCATAAAAATGGGTGCCCACGTTAAAGCATATGACCCCGTTTCAATTGAAGCCTGCAAGAAACAGAATCCCGACCTCGAAATCAAATATTGCAATAGCCTGGATGAACTTGCCACCGCATGCGATGCTCTGGTTCTGGTTACCGAATGGGATGAATTTCGCCGCGCCAACTGGAAAGAACTAGCTCGCTCGATGCGCTGGCCTTTGATCATCGATGGTCGTAATGTTTTGCCCGAAGAAGAAATTACACTTGCCGGAATCACCTACAGGGGGATTGGACGTTGAGAATTCTCATAACTGGGGGAGCTGGATTTATTGGTTCACATCTGGTCGACAGACTGCTTGGCGAAGGACACCACATCATCGCCATGGATAATCTGGTCACAGGTAAAAACGAGAATCTTGCACCACATGCCAATAACAAGAATTTTGAATTCATCGAACACAACGTTTCCAAATTCATAGACGTAAAAGGAGATCTCGATTGGGTCTTGCACTTCGCATCACCAGCGTCTCCTGTAGACTATCTTGATTTGCCAATCGAAACACTAAAAGTAAATTCGCTTGGAACGCATAATACACTAGGACTTGCTCTGGCAAAACGCGCTAAATATTTTCTTGCAAGCACTTCTGAAGTTTATGGCGATCCCGAACAACATCCACAAACAGAAGATTATTGGGGCAATGTCAATCCGATTGGTCCTCGAGGCGTATATGATGAGTCCAAGCGCTTTTCCGAAGCATTGACCATGGCTTATAACCAGAAACACAAACTGGATACGCGCATCATTCGCATATTCAACTGTTATGGACCTCGTCTGCGTATTAGAGATGGTCGTGTCGTCTCTAATTTCATCAGTCAGGCACTGGAGAACAAACCACTCACCGTATATGGTGATGGCTCGCAAACACGAAGCTTTCAATACGTGTCGGATTTAGTCGACGGCATCTGCCGCATGATGAACTGCGATCACAATTACCCGATCAACATAGGCAATCCGAACGAAAAAACAGTGTTAGAGATTGCCAAAGCTATAAAAGAGCTGACCAATAGCCAGAGTGAAATTGTATTCAAACCGCTGCCGATTGATGATCCGCGCAGACGCTTGCCCGACATTTCCAAGGCGACCAAATTGCTTGGATGGAAACCACAAGTCGACCTAGAACCCGGTTTGAAAGACACTATTGCATGGTTCAAAAAACAACCATCGCTTACTGCTTCGAAAAACTGAGTTAGGAGCCCAGGGGGGCAACTGATGAAAACCAAAATAGTCGCTGCCACCGCAGCCTTCTTACTTGCAGCTTCTTGTAGCATCAAGGTAAGCGCGTCCCCCGAAAGTGACGAAACAAAAAATCGTCTCGATGGAATTTCTTACGGTGGCTGGGATCCTGTCAAAACGGTCATCTACTCTGCATCACCCGATGCCGCCAAAGACCAATCGAAATATATTCAAGCGACTAACGAAATAAAAGATGGAGCACCTGCCACAAGCTTCGTACTTCGCGACACAAAAGTGCTCGAAGAATTACATTGTCAGGTTCTGGCACAGAAAACATTCAAGCGCGGCAATCGATTTATAACGCTTGAAGAATATTTGTTCGACAATCCAATGTATGCAAGTGCAGCTTTTGGTCTTTTACACACAGGCTCTACCAATGTAGTAAAGCGGGGCGACGGCTCGTCGGAAGACGAGAAAAGCATTTCGTTCTGGCAAGATCGCCACTTCTTCCGCCTGGCATCGACCGAACCAGATGATGAAGAAAGCAAAGACGTCATGAACAAAATGAGCAAACAGATGTCAGCCATCGTTGCAATTCATTCAGATTCACCGCGCTTTGGACAATACCTTCCCCAGATTGAACGAGTTAGAGGCAGCGAGAGGCTTGTGGTCGGACCACTGACAAGCAAACATTATTTTGATTTGCCTTTTCTTGAAAAGCTGTCAATAGATAAAGCGCGCATCGCAGCTCTTGCTGATTATCAAGTGCAATATCCAAATCGAGAAAGACTGCGGGTTCTGGTAATCAATCATGAAAACTCAGCGACAGCTCAGAGCGGATTCAAAAATTACGTTGACGAGCTGACCTCTTTGCATGAAGCAGACTTCGTCAAAGACGGACCCAATCCCCAAGCCCTTTTCAAAATCAATAAGACCTATTTGTTTTTGGGCTTCAAAGAGCCAAACAAACTCGTACTTATATATGGTGCGCGAAAACGATCTTCGTCATCGCAACTTGCCTGTCAAATCTAATTGCATATATATAGGTAGCGAGAGTTCGCTTTACAACACGACTTTGCACGATTTTCAAATTTGCGCCAACTCTTGTTGCATTTAAAACGTATTCCGATATCGGTTTGAGATCTAAAACAGACCTCTCATCAAGACCAAGACGGCGCCCAGTTCTTGATTCCCAAGTTTCCTGCAAAGCTTAAGGAAAGATGTATACGATCGATTGCAACGATATGTACAAAATTAGGCAACATCTGGCTTGGCAAAGTTGACGACTTGGATCCTCCTTGATAGAATTT
>CAZFKB010000117.1:0-7797 GCA_964519785.1 uncultured Candidatus Obscuribacterales bacterium
AACGTTCAAGACATCCAGAGAGATATGGACGCTAAAAAAGCTGCCAATAACGGTTCTTTGAAGCCTGAAGATTTGAAAACAATCGAATCGCAGTTAAACGAGAATAGCAATCAAATTCAAACAGCTCAAGGTGGTGGCAGCAAAAATGTAAATGGTCCAAACACACTTGGTGCTAAATGGGCTAAAGGTGCAGATGGCGCGCAGAACGCAAATAAGCTAAAGAAAGAAATGAAAGCTGAAGAAAAGCGTGAAGTCCGTCAAGAAAAACAAGCGCTTGAGCAGAAAGTCGAAAACCAACAGCTCGACTATGAAAAACAAATGGTCGAAAAACTTGGCGAACAACGCCCAGAGATTCAAAAGAAAAAATCCGAACTGCAAGAAATTCGTCAAGAATCAGGCGCTGACTAATGAAATTGAAAAAAAATATCCTCGCACTAGCATTGACACTTTCGTTTTTTGCTTCAGGTCCGTTTTGCATAAACGTCCTGGCTGAAGAAAAGGCTCAGACTAAAAATACTATTTACCTGAATTTCATCACTGGTGGTGAAAAAGCTTATAACGAGGCTCGCTACGAAGACGCAGAGCGTCTCGTCAATGAAGCGATGAAAGAAGCAAAAGGTCCAAAAGGCGACAATGCAATGCTTGTGCGAGGTTTGATTGACCTGAGCACTATCACCATGAATCAGGGCAAGTACAAAGAAGCCGAATCATATTGTAAACAAGCTTTCGAAGCGATAGAAAACGATCCCGAAATGGGGTCGAACTGTGCCAATATGGCTATGGTCATGAATAATTTTGCTGCACTGTACGCTCAATTGAGCCGTATGGATGAAGCAGAACAGTTCTACAAACAAGCTATAGAAGTTGGAGAAAAGTTATACGGCAAAAACAGTCCCAATGTTTCGATTGGTTGGCTGAACTTAGGGCAACTCTATTATGACTGGGGCAAATTTAAAGAGGCAAGAGAAGTTTTAGAACACTCTCTTTCGACTTTTAAAACTCCTGAATCAAAAGCGACTATGTTTTACGCAGTTTGTTTGCACCACATGGGTGAACTCAACAGACTGGAAGGAAATTACAAACTTTCAGAACAGTTTTTCAAACAAGCAGTTAGCGAAGCAGCAACCTCGATTGGCAAAAATCATCCGTATTATGCAGGTGCCTTACAAAATCTCGGTGAATTATATACACGTCTTGGTCGTTATAAAGAAGCCGAGACTCTCTATAACGAAGCACTTGCAATTTACGAGCGCCAACCAAATCCTGAGTTTCCCGGTAAAGCAAAAATCTGGCACGAACTTGCTTTTCTTTATGAAGAACAAGGCAAATATGACAAAGCGACCCAAATGTGTCAGAAAGCACTTAATTTGCGCGAAAAAATCTTTGGCAAAAAACATGGTGAATACGCAGCTAGCTTGAATTGCCTTGCCACCATATATGCAAGCGAAGGCAAATATAAAGAGGCCGAGCCTTTGCTTATTGAGTGTCTTGATGTGCGCAAGAGTGTTTATGGCCCAGATAGTCCAAAATACATTCGCAGCTTGAAAAATCTTGGCTCGCTTTATACCGATGAAGGAAAACTAGAATTAGCCGAATCGACATTGAATAAAGCACTCCAGATTGCTGAGCTAAAATTCAAAGCCGACCATGCAGACGTTACTGATATAGTACGCGAGTTGCAAGAAGTCTATGAAAAACAAAACAAGATTGCAGAAGCAATTCCACTATCACAACGAAACCTTGCATCTTTAGAGAAAAACTTTGGACTTACAAGTATTCGCTATGCCGAAGGACTGCGCGAAGTAGCATCACTCACGACTAAACAAAACAAGTACAAAGAAGCTCTTGTCTTGTACAAAAAGGCACTTGCAATAGATGAAAAAGAGCTTGGTGAAAATAGCACCACTGTTGCCAAAGATTTGAGCGCCATTGCTAGTGTCTACACTTTGATGAAAGACACAAACAGTGCTAAACAAGCTGAAGATCGTGCAGAAAAAATCAAAGCTACTTTGCCTGGAAACAAATATTCAAACGAAGTAAGCGAAACGTTTAAAAACAACCAGCGCATCGTAGAGCGTCCATTCAAGCCAGTAAGCAACAAATATGCACTTGTTGTTGGAATAAGCAATTTCGAAGATAAAAGTATCAACTTGCGTTATGCTGCTAAAGACGCTACAGATTTTGCTAATTTTCTGACCACGCGCGGCAATTTCAAAGCAGAAAACGTCAAACTGCTTACAGACGAACATGCAACCCGCCAGGGCATTATCGACGCACTAGGCAAAAAATGGCTTGGTGCCAAAGCAAACTCGAATGATTTAGTCATCATTTATGTATCAAGCCATGGTAGCCCCGCAAAAGAAGAAGCCAACAAAAATAATTTTCTGGTTGCTTATGACACCAATAAGAATTCTCTTCTGGCAACGGGCATTCCAATGCAATGGTTATCGCAAATCATCAAAGACGAGGTGCGCTCAGACAGAATAGTTCTGGTTCTTGACGTTTGCCACAGCGGTGCAGCGCGTCAAGGTGAAAAAACAATATTTAGAGAACCTGGTATCAATTTGCGCAATGTCACATTTGGTGCTGGACAATCTATTTTGTGTTCAAGCCTGGCAGATCAAGTATCCTGGGAATCAAAAAAATATCCAAACAGCGTTTTTACCAAACGTCTAATTGAAGGACTCGTATCACAAGGTGACAAAACCACTTTAGTTCAGGCCTACGACTATATAAAAGATAAAGTAGAATCTGAAGTCATGACCGACAGAGGCGAGCGTCAAACGCCCATTTTGGACACATCTTTGTGGGAAGGCGACAATGTAATGATTGCAGTTCCAATCGAAACTCAACCAAACGACAAAGTGAGCAACAAATGAAAAAACATCTCTCGTCTCTTTTGCTGACACTGCTATTGGTGCAAGCTCAAGCGGCTTTTTCATGCACAGATTTTGCCATAAACTGTAAAGATGGTGGCATTATCACTGGGCGCTCTATGGAATGGGGCGACGATTTAGGCTCACAAATAAAATATTATCCAGCCGGACAAAAACGTACTTCTATAGCGCCTAAGGACAAGCCAGGAAAAGAGTGGACTTCTAAATTTGGCTATTATGGAATTAACGCATACAAACAAGACCTGGTTATAGACGGGCTAAACGACCAGGGATTATCGATGGGAATGCTCTGGTATCCACCAGCCGTTTATCAAACTGTTTCAGAAAAAGATTCAGCCAATGCTGTTTCTGTTTTCGACCTGGGTTTTTATATTCTTGGCAATTTCAAAACTGTAGCCGAAGTTGAACACGATTTGCAAACTACAAAAGTTTGGGGTGCTGCAAATCCAAAATGGCCACTCAACCCAAATATGCATTTAGCTTTGCATGATGCAAGCGGAAAGAATCTTGTGATTGAATTCATCGACGGACAAATTCTTTGTCACGACAATCCAAATAGCGTTTTGACCAATACACCAGACTTTGCCTGGCATATCACAAACCTTTCAAATTACATTTCGCTTACACCTGACACACCAACCCCTCTGCATGTAAAAGGTGCTGTCATTGCGCCTAATGGTCAAGGTGGAGGCTTCGTGGGAATTCCAGGCGATTGGACGCCGCCTTCGCGCTTTGTTCGCACTTCTTGCATGCTGGCTTATGCAGACCCGTCAGCCACCGCTTCAGACGCATTGATTCTGGCTCAGCATATATTGAATGCAGTCGATATTCCAAAAGGCGACATCAAAGACAAATCGACAGGCTTCAACGATTATTCGCAGTGGGCAGTAATCAAAGACCTGAAAAATAAGAAGCTTTATTACCGCAGCTATGAAAATTTAAGTTTGCGCTGTCTCGACCTGAAAGACGGTGCTGCAAGCAAGACACAAGAACCTGTCGCCATAAAATAAGCGGTTTGCAATGACCCGCTCAATTTAATGTTTAAGTAGTCAAGATATCGGGCAAGTCATATTGTTTGGGGCTTTCTAGCATGGTCGTAGATTCATGTCACAGATTCCTGCACCCGGGGTTGATTCAAGTACTCATTTAACAGATTCGCCTCTGGGTCAACCAAGCCCGGTTGGCGGTCGGCTTAGTGGCATAAAAGTCGACTGCATATCTAAAACTTTCGATCCTCCAAAGCTTTATGTAAAAGCCGGACAGAGCAAGTCTAAAGTGGTTGCTCTCAAGGATTTTTCAATTGATATCGTCCAAGGCGAAGCAATGGGCGTCATAGGTCCAAACGGTGCTGGCAAAACAACCTTAATGGGCTGTTTGCTTGGATTTTTGCATCCCGATTCTGGCTCTGTATTAATTGATGGATTGCCACCAAATTCGCTTCCAGTAAAAGAAATAATCGGCTATCTGCCTGAGCGTTTAAATTTCGACAACTGGATGACTGCAAGACGTTTTGTCACTCACCATCATGAGCTTGCATATCAACCTGCCGATACGCGTGAAAACGACGTAGAGGAATTACTAACTGCAGTTGGTCTCGATTCTAAAAAATGGGACTTACCTCTGGGTAATTTCTCTCGAGGCATGCTTCAAAGAGTAGGTCTGGCGCAAGCGCTTGTGGGCAAGCCGAAGTATTTGTTTTTAGACGAACCGGCATCTGGTGTAGATCCTGGTGGAGTGCTTTCGGTCAGACAAGTTTTAAAAGACCTGAAAGCCAAAGGTCTGACCATTGTATTAAACTCGCATCAGCTCGACCAGATTGAAAAAATTTGTGACCGGGTCGCCTTTGTAAAAGGAGGACGGCTTGAAGCGCTTGAAGATTTAGTAGATACAGATTCGCACCAGCGCGAAATTGCAATTAAGTTCACTAATTCGCCAGAGCGCATACCCGAAAAGGAGTCGCTAGCAAGCATCGCAAAGGAATGTGACTGCAAGCTGCTTCAGCTCAATTATTTTGTTGCTCATTTTTTAGTCGATAACAACGACAGTTTAAGCCGCCTAATTAAGTTACTTGTTCTGAAAGACTATCCGGTATTAGAGGTCATTCCCCAGTCCAATCGCCTGGAGCGATATTTTAAGGAGGAAAACGCATGAGTGTTTTTCCAAAAGACTCAGTAATCAACAGAGCTCTTTTTAAGGCGACCATCGAAGAGTGGCGATATAACCCGGCACTCATTCCATTTATGATTCTTGGCTATATATATTTGATTGGATTTTCAATCATTTCAGTCACTTTTGTGAGCTCACCAATTCATGAAGCATCGTTTTCGTCCACACTTTTTACTGCCGCTCCATGTGTAGCTTTGCTTGGTGCAGGTATCATCGGACAAAATGTTTCATCAGGCATTTTGTCTGTTCTGTTTGCAAGACCAATGCGCAGATACTCTTATGTATTAACAAGGTGGTTAGCACTATCTGTAGCATCATCCACTTTTTGTCTGGTATTGCTAGTAATCGAACAAGTCGCAGGGATGGCTGCTTTTCCTGGTGTGAGCCCAGATTTTAATACACTGTGTCAGGCAGTGGAGAGAGTAAGTATGTGTTTTGGATTGTCAGCAACTTTTATAATGCTGTCCTCTTTTCTGCCGAATGTATTAAATTTGTTTGCCTGGCTTGTGCTTTCTTTCACATCAAACATGATTGTGGAAATAGCGCAGCTAGAGCCATATTTGCTCAATACGAATTATGGAACCGAATGGAGTCGCAAACTTTCTGAAATTGTGATTCCAATTTGCAAAGAATTAGCGATACCACTGCAGTCTCTTGCTACCCCGTATATTGATTTGTCGCATCTAGCACATGCCACCTCTATTAGCTGGTTTTCGGTATTTACATACTTTTCCAATCTTAGTTTATGTCTGCTCATTGCGGTTGCAGTAATGAACCGCAAGGAGGTGTCTTATGCAAATAAATAAGAAAATTGCAACTGAGGTGATGCCATCGACGCTGGTGGCAATTACTTTATTGCTTTTGTTAGCAAGAACAGCAACTGGCTTTTACGAACGAGCTAATCCAGAGCAATTTAAAAGCAAAGATTTAATCGAATGGAGAAAACCACTCGATGGACTTGCCGAATCTAAATCAACGGGCAAACCTGTTTTTCTTTATTTCTCCGGAGCTGCCTATATACACAAAGACGAGCAGTTTAGACACAATTATTTTAGCGAGCCCAAAATTGCAAAAGATATAAATGCAAACTATATTCCAGTAAAAGTTTGGGACAGTACTCTTGGCGATCAGCCCAAAGATCCGATTATAGAGCAAATGCAAGACAAATATTTGCAGTGGTATACGCAACCGGCCATACATGTTCTTCCGGTGGAATGCCAGCTTGTTAAAAACGAGCGCTACAGACTTCCGCATTTTTACTCTTATGGTCCTGTATTGGATTCGCGCAAAGCCATGTTTGCGTTCGTTGATGAAAATGTCAGCTATCACCCTCTGCCAGTTTCGCCATCAAGGAAAATAAAATGGGCGCGCATCGAAGACGCACAAGCAAAAGCTAAACTTGAGCACAAGCCTGTTTTGTATTTCTTTGCCCGTCAAAACGACCTTGAATGCAACGAAGCCATGCATGAGTTTTTTGATGAAAAAAATTGCGAACATAATCAACTTAACAACTATGTTTGTTGCATGGTATACGACCACTCACCTTCCGGGGCAAAAAATTCACAAGCAGTCAGTGAACTGATAAACAAATACAAAATCCAAACTTATCCTACTTTTATCGTCGATAATGCTCCACTTTCTGGCAAAAGCGATAAAGTAATAGGTTTTCGCGGGCATGAATCAATGGAACAGTTTCTTGCTCTGAATCTATCTAACCTCAAGGACAGTGCCCCAAATAAATAACCAGTGGTTAACTGATGCACTCAAAACAAAAAATGTTTTGGGCGATGCGTGTGTGCAGAGTATCACTCATGCTGATTTCGACCATGTGCCATCTTATCTAAGTCGAATTGCTAGATTCAAAGTCACTTATGACAAAGAATGTGACGCGCCCAAAAGCATAGTTGTAAAAGTCCAGCCCGACACAGAGCCCTTCAAATCGGTAGAACAGCTCTATCTTGCCTTTGAGCGTGAAATTTATTTTTACGACAAAATAGCTCCCAAACTGCCTAAATCTTTCACTCTACCTCGTTGTTATTTTGCTTGTTACAACACAAAATCACATCCAGGAATTTTAGTTTTAGAAGATATGAGTCATCTTGCAGCAGGAGACCAGATACAAGGTCTTTCATACGCTCAAATCGAACTGGCAACAAAGCGCATAGCAACGCTTCATGCAACCTGGTGGGATGAGCGTTTGAATGAGTTATCGTGGCTTTGTGAGCGTAACTATATGATGATTAATCGTTATAGTGAGTTTTTTCCTTTGTTCAAAAAGAAATACCAAGGACTTATCGACCCCGAAGCACTGAATATAGGAGAGACTATCGCCAGATCTCTTGATGAACTGTTGAGCCTGGCAACTTCGCGCCCTCAAAGCCTTGTACATTGTGATTTGAGAGCAGACAATTTGCGATTTAGCAAAAATGAGGAAGACTTGGTTATTTTCGACTGGCAGCTTATTACAAAAGCTCTTCCTGGTTTCGACCTTGGTCGTTTGTTTGGAGAAAACGCCAATTTAACAAAAGAGGAACAAACCAATCTGGTTGGTGTTTGGCACAAGACTCTTTGTGACTTTGGCGTGAAAAACTATACTCTGAGCGATGCTCTGTTCGACTACAAGCTGGGACTGGCGCTTGCAACACACGTACCAGTCATAAATTCAGATATGCTCAAAGACGCCAATCCAAGAAAAGAAAAGCTGGTAGACCTTTTGGCTTTGTGATTCTTTTCC
>CAZFKB010000118.1:0-7765 GCA_964519785.1 uncultured Candidatus Obscuribacterales bacterium
GAACGGAGACGGCACACCTGTCATTGGTGGCAAGTGGAAAATACAAGCTTTTGCAGGACAACGAGCCTTTCCAGGCGAATTGATGTTGATTCAAAAAGGTCTGCAGTTTAGTGGGACAGGAAGAGACTCTGCTGGAAATTTTCAGATTGCAGGAGAATTGGTGCCACCAGATAAGGTGACTTTTGCCAAAGAATACGACCCCGAATCTCGCAAACGAGGCGCACTCCCTAACACTATTTTTTATGAAGGTCGTCTGCAAGATCAAAACGGCTTATATGTCTGCGCCGGTGGATATTTGACCGAAAAGCGCATGGGTTTTGAACACAGTCAATTTAATCAGTCCAAGATGATACGCATCACTGGCACCTGGAAAGCGCAACAATTCGAACCAGCAGCGCCAAAAGGAGGCGGACTATCGCTGCCATTCGGTCAGAAACCGGCGGACAATAAGAATCTCAAAAAACAAGACTGGCAAAAGCAGCAGGACTTCTTCCTCAAGATTGGAATAACATGTCTTGTGGGTGGCGGCATAATCGTATTCCTGTTCTATCTCGTTTTCTCGCCTGAAGGTCTGATTAACCAATCTGAGAAAAACAAATACATTCCATCGCAGTTCAGACGCCCACACGAAAAGCTCGTCAAAGAGTTTGGCAAACCACTCAAACCTGGTGGCATTCCTTTAGGCAAACGCCTAGAATGGCACTGGCTCTGGTTCTGGACACCTCGCTATCTTTCACTTCCTCCCGATACCAGAACGAAGAACCCTCACATGCTTGTGCTTGGTGGCTCAGACCAGGGCAAAACGAGAATGATTGCATCAATGGTCACTCACGACATATTGTCTGACGATCGCGCAGTGGTAGTCATCGACTCAGATGGGCATTTGACCGATTTGACTGTAAATTGGATCGCTTCACGGCCAAACGCGGCGGAGTTATCCAAACGCGTTATCGTAATCGATCCCACATTCAAAGCAGGTGCGCTAGCGTACAACCCGCTTGAATATCCAGAAGACGGAGATTTGCAAGCAGCTTCGTCAGCCATTGTTCACGGGTTCAAAGCAATATATACCGAACCCCCTGGCTCGCAATCGAAATGGGACGCTCAAACAGCTCACATCTTGCGTAACGCAGCCATGCTGCTAATGGTCAACGGGCGCTCGCTTACCGACTTACCAAGCTTGCTCCAGGACAACGATTTCCGCGATATCATGTTGGAGACCATTGAACGCAAGAAAGGCGAGAAAGCTGAATACATTGCGATTATGGAAACATGGAATCAGTACAAAAAATTAGCTCGTACAGACCAGTGGATAACATGGGTCGAGCCTATTTTAAACAGAGTTGGACCGATGCTTTCAGATGGTCGTATTCGTCCAATTTTGACCAAACCGCATAGCGATTTAAAACTGAAAGACGTAATCAAAGAAAAGAAAATTTTGATCGTAAAAGTTCCACAAGGCGAATTAGATCAAAACGCAAACCTTTTGGGAAGCCTGATTGTAACTGGTATTCAACAAGCAGCTATTTCACTTGGGCGTCAAAATTCCAAATCGCTTCGTCCTGTTTCGCTCTATCTAGATGAAATGGATACATTCATCGAAAAGGACACATTGAGTACTATCACGTCAGAATCAGCTCGTTATCAAATCGGTTTCATCGGCTCGATCAAAACGTTGCAAGGATTACCAGAAGACTACAGAAACAGCCTTATTATCAGCGTAGGCACCATAGCTGTGTTCGCTCTTTCGAAAAAAGACGCAGACATGATGGGACCACAACTTTTCCGTGTAGATGGACGAAAAGTAAAACAAATGACTCTGGGACAGTTCTTCAACCCAGTAAACGCGCCTCGTACCTACGAACTTATCATGGACGAAGAGAAGCTGAATATAGACCGAGTAGTAGGTCAGGAAGAACAGTGTTATTTCTGTTATCGAGTAGGCACCACTGCAGGTGTATTTCGTCTTAAAGCTTTTGATTTCAAAGACGAGCCCGATAACAAGATAAACAAAGATCTGGTTACAGCGATGCACGGTCCGCTGGAATCAGAGGTCTGATAACGGGCAATCTTGTAGATTTAGGCATATTATAGATAAATGTCGGGTTTTAATTTTCGGGGTCTTTATTCGTGGTAATGGCATCTAATCGAAACATATGGGACGAGAAGATCGCCGATTTAAGGCGCTACGATCTCGATGAAGTAGACTTTCAAAAAATGGACGCTAGCGAACTTGTCAGCTGGCCCATTCCCAATATGACTTTTGTACGCATAGACGGCGTACTGCGCTCCTGGGACATCGAGCGAGAAAAGAACCAGCAATCTCAACAACCTCAGCAAGGCAACGACCAGGATCCGTCTAAACCTCCAAAACGTATGTATTTGTCTGAAGATGCGCTATGCGGTCTTCACAGTCAGCGAGCCAATTTAGCCTTTGTTGTGATCGGTAATAAACAAGGCGTCAAATACTATATGGGAATTTCTCTTCCCGACCAGGACACAAATGGCACTGGTGAATCTGCAAGCAACGTCTCTTTTACAAGCTTGCGCTCGATCTTGCACAGCGTGTATAACGGCGTTGATATTTACAAAGAACCTTATAGTTCAGAACAAATAAAAGCGATGATTCAGCCTCTGGCTGTCAACACAGGACTCGTCACAGGAATTCCGGCGCTAAAATCAACAGCCGGGGACACAGCTGAATCAGAGCAAATTGAGCGACTGGCAAATGGCTTGCAAGGTCATGATTTTGGATTTCTAGTTCTTGCCACACCCATTCCAAACAAAAAGGTCTCGCAAGAAGAATTCGCAATTGTCGATCAAATTCAGCGCGCGCAAGAAAACGAAGATCCGGAAAAGAAGCGTAGAATCAAATATTATCTAGAATTGCTCGATGCTTATCTTAAGCACATTCAGCTTGGTACAGCGGTAGGTCACTGGCTCACAGGCGTATATTTCTTTTCACCTGAAAGGTCAGTGTTTGTAAGACTTCAATCTTTGATTCGTGCCACATACGTAGATGAAACCAGCAGACCGACTCCACTTCGGACTCACGAAATCAAAAATCTAGCATCTCATATACAGCAATTTGGAATCTTGCGTACCAAGCGCTCAGAGGGTATTCACCAGGAATTACTCGAATATAAATTCCTGTCGCCACTTTCTTCGCGAACTCTTTCTGCCTTCGTGCACTTACCCAAACGCGAAATGCCAGGATTTCGAATCAGGCGATCGGCAGAATTCAGCTTGTCTCCGATTCAACCTAATAATCCTGATCGTTCGATTGCAATTGGAAATATTCTAGACCGGGGTCTTGATACCGGTAACCTGTATGAAATAGATATCGACGCCATGCAAAAGCACACCATCGTATGTGGTGTCACAGGGGGCGGTAAAACTAACTCTTGCTTTTATCTGCTGGGTCAGCTGTGGCGTTACAAAATTCCATTTATGGTTATCGAACCAGCCAAATCAGAATATCGCCACATGATGCTTCAATCAGAAGCCTTCAAAGGGGTGGGACAAGCCTTCTCTCTTGGTGATGAAACAGTTTCACCATTCAGACTGAATCCTTTTGAAATTATGAAAGGGGTCAAAGTACAGACGCACCTTGACGCTTTGAAATCTGTATTTAACGCATCGTTTGAAATGTATTCTCCGATGCCTCAGGTTTTAGAAAAAGCTCTCAACGAAATTTACGCTGTGCGAGGCTGGGACTTAGTCAACAACAAAAATAGACGTTTGCCACCTGGTGTCAATACTGGTGACCCTGACTGTCCAAACGAAATCTATCCCACTATGAAAGATCTCTACGAAATCATCGATCCAGTGGTCGAATCGTTTGGATATTCAGAGCGTATTGGACCTGACGTTCAAGCCGCCCTTAAAGCTCGTATCGGTTCACTGCTCATAGGTGGTAAAGGACAAATGCTCAACACCAGGCGTTCTATCCCGCCTGAAATTTTGTTTGAGCGCCCCACAGTAGTAGAGCTCAAGATGGTTTCGGAAGACTCTGAGAAGTCATTCTTAATGGGAATGTTGCTCGTATTCTTGTATGAATACCGAGAAGCACTCGGTCCCAAAGAACATTTGAAACACGTTATGTTGGTAGAAGAGGCTCACCGTCTCTTGAAAAACGTCAACACCCAGCAATCTGGAGAATCAGCAAACCCGGCTGGTAAAGCGGTTGAATTCTTCACTAACATGCTTGCTGAAATTCGTGCTTATGGTCAAGGATTCATCATCGCTGACCAGATTCCAAACAAACTCGCTCCTGAAGCACTTAAAAACACAAACTTGAAAATCATGCACCGTATCGTTGCGGTTGACGACCGTGATTCTATGGGCGGTTCGATGAACCTTGATGATATTCAAAAACGACACGCCACAGCACTTGGTCAAGGACGGGCTCTTGTCTATGCAGAAAAAATGGAACAACCATTCCATTTGCAAATTATGTTCGATAAAAGTAAGGAAGTGCCAGCTCCAGAAACGCCCGAAGAATCTGATGAAATCGTGCGTCAGGCCATGAAGCCCTTAGACATTGTAAGTAAATTCGATAGACACCTTGGATGCAAATTCTGTCTGCATAGATGCGACTCAAACATTTTGGATACTGCCGTTCCGGTAGCTGATGATCCACTTTTCAGACAGGTTTACAACCGCTACGTTTTATCAACACTCAAAGATTTGACTCAATTAGTTCACTTCAGAGCTCAAATCATTCATGAGATTCAACGTATAATCGGCGGACGCGCTAGAACCGGAAACATAACCGGTATCACATGGTGCGCGCTAACCCAGGCTACCGACCGCTACTTCGAGCGCAAAGGTGAAGAACATTTCTGGTTTTACGACCAGGTCAGAGAGCAGCACTTACGCTGGCTAAACTTATTGCGACCAGCGTTTCAGCCGACTGAAGTTAACCGCAAACTCGATATCAATGTGCTGAGACAATGGCGCGACGACTTTATCGAGCTTCACAAGCGCGATCAGGGTCCACTTCCAACTTGCGCACCCTGCACCTCGAAATGTCTTTATCGATTCGAAGTATCAGAAGTGGTGCGCGATCCAAAAATCAAGTTCGACTTCAATTCATCAATTAACCGAAAAGACTCTCCAGCCTCTGATTCCGCTGCGTGGTTCTGCCGCCTGCTTACCGAGCGATTAGTAGGACAGGGCGAACTGGATCTTTCATACTGTCTTGCCGCACACCTGATTAAGGACCAGCAATTATCAACCGACGCTCAATTAGTGCTATTGCATAAAGTGCGCTCCGCGCTAGAAAACTTTGACAAAGAAGGTATTGAAGGTGGTGACGAAATGGGTCCACCACCTGGTAGCGAATGATAAATGAAAGACAAAAGCACGAAGAAAAAAAATACTTCTAAATCCAGGCCCACTCCTGTTGCCAGAGAGAAATCTTTTGCCGAAGAATTAGGTGTGGTAGATTTGGGCGATCCTATCTTAGCAAGCCACGGTCGCATTTTTTCTGTTGCTGGTCCTGATCATCCAGTTGCAGAATTTACAGACGAATTTTTGGTCATGCACCCGGCAGACAAACCGTACCAGGAAGAAGATAAATCTCCATCGGAAGATATCGTTTTCAAAATGGATGATCGTGGTGTCATTTTGAACGAAATTGGCGAACCAAAAAAAATTCCTGGTGCAAAATTCAATGGTCATGAAATTTTTGTCTATTTCAAATTAAGACCAGGGTCGCTCTTTCACTATGTAGTCTTTTTCGACGACGCGAACAAACCCAATTTCCTCACTGTTAGAGGACACCGGCTCACAACTGAGCTGGTCTATAAATTACGAAATATGACTCACAATGGCGATCTTACCTTCTATCCACAAATGAGTTTCGAGCTGGATACTGAAGCTTTCTAGTCTATCTTTCACTCAACTTTACTGGCTGAGTTTTTTACCTGAAAGAAACTTCTGACAATAATCTTGCCAGTTGCGCGATAAATCATTTCGCACCATTTCTTCAACAGCTGAAGAAGGCAAATTCATTTTGATAGATTTTCTTGATTTGCCAGTGACGTTGTATTCATGGCGAACCGAATTTTCACCGATGATTTCGTAAGCGACGACTGGAGTCCATTCTTCATCTTTCAAGACTTCTAACTGCCATCTCTCCGCTTTTTGATTATTGGAATCAAGCTCAGAATCAAGCAGAACGATGCGAGATGTATCACTCAGATTTTCAACAAGTCTGTTCATATTGTACTTGTGCGATGGAATTGAAAATGCATCTCTTCTAGACTTCTGCATTGAAGACATCGAACTCAAGAATGCATCTGAATTCGCGCCAGTATTGGTTAGTCCAGTGTCCACTCTTGAAACAAAAGGCTCGTTCAATTTAAGCGTTATGTCAGATTTTGCAGCGGGGCTTACGTTGGGAACTCCTTTTGGATCAAGTTCAGTCTTAGGCAAGGGCGAAACATCAGAATTAGCCACTTTACGCTCTATCTCAGGCAAATTGAGGGTATGAATATTGTCGCTTTCATCTTTATCTTGCTTGGGAGCAAGAGGATCGTGCTCGGTACTTGCGCCACCAATATTGGTGAGAGTTACCTGTTTGCTCACCGTAGAAATCTTGGTATCAGGTCCGATGCCATTGGCAGTTTCCTTAAATACATGACCACAGCAATGACACAAACTTACACCAGAAGGCGTATTTTCTTTGCATGATGGACATTCTTTAAACACTGTCACGTTGGTGACTAAATCGGCTGGTCCATTTGCACCTTGTTTGAGCGAAGAAGGGTGAACCAGAGCACCATTGTCTCTTCTGAATTGTGCAATTTCTTCTTTAGACGGAAGATTGAGATTCACTCCTCTTTCAAGAGTAACTTTAGGTGTGCCCATTGCATCGGTTTCTACAGACAAATCGTTTACTTTTGCAAGCAGTCTCCAAAGCGAAACATCGTTTAAAGCAGGATGTTTCATTGCTATAGAACGAAGCGAATCACCAAATCGCACCGTATATGAAGGCTTGTAATTCGTGTCAGCAGCCATTCCCAATGCACCAAGAACGCTCTCTACGTTCAATCGGCGTTTTTCCATATTAGCCAGGTCGTCTGCAGTAAGCTCTGTCTGGGCCACATAAGAATTATCAACTGCAGTAAGATACTTACCTCTGCTTATCCATTCGCGGGCTTGGCGAGGGCTAGGTAATGTCAAAACACTATTGATAGTGAGCTCGTAAGCAGTTTTTCCTTCTTCCTGTGACAGCTTGATTTTAGCCGGATTCATTTCATAAATTAAGCGAGCCAAACGAGGATCACGGAAGTGTTTCTTGGCGATATTTTCGAGCGTGTCCCCCTTGCGCACCGTATATTTGATGCGACGAATATCTTTAGCAATAAATTCTTCAATTTTTCTTTGCTGCTCAATCAGTCGTCTGATTCGGTCAAGCTCAGCTTGTCGTCTTGTAGCAAGAAGCGAATTCATAAGCTTGGTCAAACGTTCAATTTCATCACGACGCTTGCGAAGCTCGCTCTCCTGTTCTTCCAGCCGCTTTTCTTCTTCTTCAAGCTGATTAAGTAAATTGTCGAGACGCTCTTTTTCTTTTTCTTTGTATTCTTCGTCGGTACCAAAATCCATTCCTTCAGGTCTTGTGGCAAGCTCTGAAGCAGTATTGTGGTCAATATCTTCAATATTTTCCGCGTCATTCAACGCATCTTGGACATGAGAATATGCGCTTATATCGTCTAATCGAGTTTCCACATTTTCCTGAATCATAGCAATGTCGTTA
>CAZFKB010000119.1:0-7716 GCA_964519785.1 uncultured Candidatus Obscuribacterales bacterium
ACCAGCATTTTCGAAAACACAACGTTGTCATACTATATGCATGAATAGACCGGGCAAAACAAAATCCAGAACGAGTTGAGGCTAGGGTAGGCGCTTGTTCTGGATTTTGTTGTAAACCGATTTCTAATCGCTAAGACTATTTACAGCAAGCTTCTTTCTTGCCTTCGTCTTCTTCGTCATCGTTAGACGATTCTTTGTTTAAGTCTTCATCCCGGTTTTCTGAGTCCTCGTCCGCTCTTGATTCTTTTTGCGAATCATCGTTTTTACGAGAAGTTCCATTTTCAGGAGGGGCTTTTGGCTCTGGTTGAATATCCGGCTTGTTAGCCTCTTTATCTTTCAATTCTTTTTCATCGCCGCCTGGTGCGGCTTTGTTTTTGTTCGACATACTAATGTCTCCTTTTCCTTTATTTACTTCGAAAAGCAAGACGCAGTTTGGCTAATTGGGTTCCCTATTTCTGGAAAATTTTCACATCGCAATTTGGGTTGGCATTTGAAACCTTTATTTTTCCGGCATCTTTACTGAACCGCAGGCGTATTTTTTTATCACCAGCTTGCAAATTGTCTATCTCTAACCAGTCGACATTTTTTGGTAAATGTGGCTTTATAACATGCATTTCGTTTCGGCTATTAATATAATTCAAGCCTAAATTTTCAAAAATCAAATTAGGAATGGTTGCAGCGGCCCATGCTTGAGGAGCGCAAGAAACTGGATATCTTAAAGGAATTTTGGCTTCCTCTTTTGAGAATCCGCAAAACAATTCTGGCAATCTACCCTGGTCTTGAGTATTGGCTGCGCTAAGCAAAGCGTCCAATACATCGGTCTTTTCGCTAGTTCTAATTAATCCTCGCGCAATCATGCAATTATCGTGAGGCCATACGGTGCCATTGTGATAACTCATTGGATTGTAGGCTTTTGCAGTCATTGCAAGGGTTCTAATGCCATACCCCGAAAACATATCGGGTTCTTGCAGGCGGGCGCTTACAATTTTGTTGCGCTCGGGGCTTAAAATGCCAGTAAAAAGAAGGTGTCCGGCGTTGGAAGAAACGACGCTGCAACGTGAACCATCTCCGTTGAGAGCGATGACCGGCATGTTTAGCTCTTTATCCCAAAAGTCCTTGTTGAATTTCTCTTTGAGAAGCGCAGCTTGTTCACGATATCGTTTTGCTTCTAACGGTTCATTCATTAGATCGGCGATGTCTGCGATGTTGAGCCAGGCTTTATATAGATATCCTTGCACCTCGCAAACGGCTATTGGAGGACGTCCTAAAGATCCGTCAGAATTAGTGATACTATCTCCTGAATCTTTCCAGCCTTGATTAGAAAGGGCTGCATTAGCTACTTTTCCGTAAACTAAGTATTTTTTTCCTTTATCCGATTCTGCATCAAGGTAAGAAAGTGCCAGCTTGATTTTGTCCCAGTGTGTTCTGGCGAATTTTAGATCGTTTGTTTGTTTGCAGTAATCCGCAAAAAGAATCAGAAATAGCGGCGTGGCATCTACTGTTCCATAGTAAGGAACAAAAGGTATTTCTTTTAAGCGCGCCATTTCGCCAGCACGAAGTTCGTGCATGATACGTCCTGGCTCTTCTTCGCGACTGGTATCGCTAGTAGTGCCCATATAAAATGCTAAAAGCGAAATTACTTCGCGTGCCATATCCGGCATCAGAGGAAGCATTTTCCAGGCTGTAATTATTTGATCCCTGCCAAACGGTACTGCATACCACGGTATCCCCGCTGCAACAGCCATTCCATGCTCTGTTGGTAGCCGGAGCATGTATAAATCTCTGTAAGACCGCTCGATGATTTTGTTTGTGTCTGGATCGTTAGTCTTGATGCAGGCTACACTTTGAAGCCAGTTTCTGTAAGCCTGATCAGCTTTGTCCAGTTCGGTAGCAAAACCAGATTCAAGAGTTCGTACCGGTAATTCATTGTCGAAAATGGCTTCGACTGTGGTTTGTACCCATGCTGTTTGATGCGGGGCTAGCTCGAAGATGAATTTACCTTCTTTTGCTCCAAGATTCTGTTCTTTGGCAGAAAATGAGCGCATTGCTATTTTTGTGCTCATCAATTTGTCATCGAGACCTTTGTAAGACAAGATCACATAATCACGTTCTTTTGAAAGCTTGGTAGCCATGCGCTTTCCACGTTTCAGTCGTTTTTGTCCTCGAACTTCGAACATGTCAGCGAAATCGGCGTCAAATTTGATTGAAAGTTCCACTTTAAGTGGGGTTCTATGAAAATTTGTGAGAGTGAATTTTTCTCGATGTGCATCGGTTATTACTATTTCGCGCTTGAGCAAAATACTCTGCTCTGGCACTGTCTGCCCGTTTTGCTCGAAAGGTTTGTTTGCATAGCTGAAAGTGCCAGCATATCCTTTTTGACAATCCGCTTGTAAAAGTACGGTGTCTAGACCGTTTAAGCTAATGTCCCAGCAACTTAAATAACGAGTATCATCTTTGTAGAGACCGTTTCCATAAGGGCTTGAAGCTGGAAGTGCGCCAGTTTCGCTCAAAATAATAAAATACTTGCCGTTTTTTATAACCTGACGGGGATGGTCAGTAATAGCGGCTTTTATACTGAATTCTTGTTCGGGTGTGTTTTCCTGAAAGAGATCATCGCCAAAAGCGGGTGCCCAGCTCGAGACTGTCAATAGCCATGTCAACGAAAGAGCTAAAGCCGGTTTAAATGAAAAAGTTCGCACTAGGCTTGTCCGACCCAGTTTTCCTCTGCCACAGATTCCCATGTCCTGCGAATATGTTGAAATTCGTCTGTGCTCAATGTTCCTTTGGCAATGGTTTCAGCGTTTTCTTTCCAGCGACCTGCCTTTGTAGTCCCTACAATCATGGTCGAAACTTCTGGAATACTTAAAGTAAAGCGTAAAGCCATTTCTGCGCTTTTATTGATATCGCCGTTGACGAAGTCGTAGTGCAGCTTTTGCAATCTGTCCCAGTAAGGATGAATGTATGGATTCTCGGGCTTTGTTTTATGACGCCACGCAGCATTAGCTACCGGTCGTTTTGCAATTACTCCAATTTTGTTGCTTGCTGCAAGGGGCAATGTAAGGGTGATTGCTTCCTGGTCTACAATATTGACCGATGTTTGCAACGCATCGAAAGCACCACATTTGATAGCATACACAGCAGCCCCTCCGTCGCCAGAGTAGCCTATATATCGGGCTTTTCCTTCTTTTTTGATTCTTTGAAGCACGTCAATTACATCGCCTTCGCGCAATAATTCCTCGGTGCAACTATGCAACTGGAGCAAATCTACATAGTCTGTCTTTAAACGTTTCAGACTACGCTCAATACTTGCTTCAATATCGTCAATGCCCCAGGCATCGTCCATATAGGACTTGCCGTGTCCACATTTGGTAAAGAGATAAAAATCTTTGCGTCTGCTGCCAACAGCATCGCCTATCAAGGCTTCGCTTCCTTCATAGCATTCGGCAGTGTCTATTACATTTAGACCCTGGTCTAAGGCAGCAGCAAGTAACTCACGTACGTGGTCTACCGAAGCTTTTTCAAAGCCAATTTCTGCGCCACCAAATCCAAGCACACTTACTTGCATATCGGTTTTTCCAAACTGGCGCTTTTCCATTTGCGAACTGTCTCCTTTAAGCGATTGAAGGGCTCATTCTACATCATTGGCAACAGCGATATATTTTCAATCGACGCATCAATTCTTATGCATATAGCACCCAGATATGAATACGTTTACCGATACACACAAAAAAAATTGTTTCTTAAACGGCTCGCTCAGTTTCGCCAAAAGATGAGAACTATGACTGCGACTACTATGCCTAAAAGGAAAATCCATACCAAAAATCTGGCAAAAAGATGATACACAATGAAACGCACTAACAATCCGTACATCGTTATCACTCCGACGAACAATTGGTATCTAAATCCATCATATCAGTCTTGTCATATTTGCCAAATTGCAAAAGCTAGCTGAGCTGGCGCAATTAGACAGGGGTGGGCTAGTTTAATTGCCGTTAAAGATCGGGCTGTTCGGAATGGGTCAAATGTCTGAAACTTCGTCTATATCTATGTTTAAAGCTGTAATTACTAAAATATAGGTAAAGCGTATTAACCAAAATTTGAGTGTTTTAGCTTGCCGCTTTAACTAGGCTCGAATTATCTATTTTTCTCTTTTGCAGTGGTTCTAAAACAAACACACTACTTCTTTTCTAAAGCAAACCAGTGAATTCCAGAGCGTTTATCTCGCTGTGTACTGGTTCGCCTTAGAAATAAAAGGACCACTTCGAGAAATTCTTCTGACATCTAGAATCGAAAGGACTAAAAAATGTCTGAAAACGTACCGAAATCTCGAATTTCGCATTTCACCAGCTTCGCTCTGTTGGCCTTCGCCCTGCTGAGTGGCTTCTACGTCACCTCTCGAATCCAGCACTGGCATGTTTCTTGGCCTTCGCTCAAGACTGACACTGCTGTTTCGATAAACGCGGAATCGCCGGCGCAACGAGCAAAGGAATACCAGGCGTACAAGCAGGTTTTCCAGGACAAAGTTCAAGCTTACAAGGCTCTCCTTGCTCAGGACGACAATTCAGCGATGCTCAAGCTTTTGAGCGAACGCTTGTCGGTGCTTGCGACAATCGAAGCCGACTACGTCAAGCTTCGTCCGACTGCTACAGAGCCTGATCGGATCAAGCTTCGCAAGATGGTCGGTGAATACTCGACCATTTACGATCAGCTCGTCAAACTCGACTATCAGTTCATCTCGATTCGCGAAGCGCGCGCCGAAGTGACTGATGTTCACACTATCCTCATGCTCACTTCTCCCAAGCATTATGCTGACGACAAGCCGAGCGTGAAGAAGATTTTGAAAGATGCCGATGCCGGCACTTATAGTATTTATCAGGTCGGGACTTTGAAGAAGAAGATCGATTTCTTGACCGAAATTGCTCTTTCGCGTCTCAAGCCCACCGAGCAGGATGCGACGCCTGAAATGCGCTTGCAGGCTGGTATGGAAGCTATCGAACTCTATCTCAACGAACTGACAGCGCGAAACAAGCCGCCAAAGCCTGCTAGCGACTAGGTAGTTGATTTGTCTAAATGGAGGCGTGGGGCGAGTTTATTTGCTCCCGCCTCTTTTTTAGTCACACTTTAGTGCGAAGCAAGTGACTATGTCACTTAAATGAAGAAAAAGGAAAAAATGAAGATAAAACCTTCAAAACTGGTGCTGAGTGGCAGTTTAATAACTGCGCTTTGTGCCTTCGTGTCCAATTTTCCGATATCGTTGGCGGTATCGGCGAAACAGGATAAGTTTCCCGATAAGCTGATTCAACAGCTTCATCTACCCAATAATGGCAAAGTATGGGAGATTGTACGTCATCATCTCAAAGATGGAAACAGAATTCCCCTGGACTCCTTTGCTGTTTGGAATCGGGCAAACGGCTCAGTCGTTGAGTATGTTTCCTTTCGTGAAGATGAATCTGTTTGGTGCAGCGAAAAGCGCTTTCCTCTTGCGAGCGAAGATTTTCTCGCAAATACTGCTGCGTCCTCAAGTTATCCCTCTTATCGTTGCGGCGAAAAATCTCAGATTGTTGACTCTGACGATCTGGGAGTGCTGAGGCGTATTGCGAAGTTCGATACAGACAACGTTAGTTTTCTTAGTCACGAAGTTCGGCGAAAGGACGGGTCTTTGGAGCGTAGAGGCTTCAAAGAAAGAGACGGTAGGTATCACATTCAGTATTTCTTTTCAGATGGCATTACCCTTCAGCGCGATCGTTATTTCGTGCGGCGATTGCCTGCCTGGAAAGGAAATTGGAAGAATCTGTCAGAATCTCAGCGCGTCGCCCTCCAGAACTTACAGTACAAGCTCTCTTTTGAGCGAGTCTATCAAGCTGGTGGTAAATTGACTGAATCTGAGATTGTTCTGGTTGATGGCAGCTACCACAAGAATATCTTCAACAAAGATGGCGTGCGAGTTGCCACTATCGCCCAAGGTGATGGAATCTCCCAAAGCGGAGATGTCTACTCAAGCGACGGCAAAGTACTTCTGGCAAGCTATTCTCGCTCTCCTTGGATGACTGAGGAGCAATATTTTCGTCCAGACGGTTCGCTAAAAGAAGCCCGTCTCTTTTACATGGGCTCAAATGAATCTCGTTTCTTCGACGAGCTTGGTCAGAAAGTCTTGTATAAGCAAGTTTGGCGTAATCGTCCCGCTTCTGGGGATTCTCAAGCCCGCTCAATTCTCTCTCGCGTCCATGTCTACGATTATGCAGCTAAGCAAGAGATTATGATTCGCATGACGAATGATGGAAGCAAAATGTCCGAAGTGACATTCGGAAATAGCTCTGCATCGTCAGTGGTCAAAACGCTCAATGCTGAAGGACTGGTTGTGAAGACTGAAGTCAAAATCTCTGGCAAGACCAACTCTGTGGAAGAGCTTGCAGTGCCTGTTGAAAGGTTGGTTTTTGATCAACACCTTTTCGCCAAATCTGAACAAGTGGAATTCGAAACGTTCAAATTTCAGGAACCAGACTCCCCTGCCTGGATATATGACTATGAAGACAACTTAGCTCCGAGACTGGGAGAACAGAATCTCGGAGTTGTTCAAGACTAAGACAGCATTCTCAGCGAGGCGGCAATTCCCTAAACTGGGAATTTTCCGCCTTGCTTGTTTGGGTATATTCTACTTGAAAATATAGTAAATACTGATTGTTTTCTCGACTCTAGCGGGAAAATTATAGTGTCGTGCAAAAGCATTGGAGATTTAAAGATGAAAATTTCTGGTCTGTCGATTTTGTTAGTGCTTTTGGCAAATATAAATGTGATTGAAGCTAAAGCTCAGTTGAGCAGCGAACAGATGCGATATGCACAACAACGACAAAAGTGGCGTTCAGAAGAGATTCACAAAGATGTTCAATCTCACATGGATGAAGTGCATAAACGCCTGGAAGGATCGCGAAATCGAATGCCTAAGGTGAACTTTTCATCATTGTCAAGGCAAGCTTCAAGCCTGGGTGAGTCTAGCCATGCAAGAACAGGTTTTTCACCTGTGAAGATCAACGAAATCTCCACTTATCCTGGTAATCCAGACTATAAATCCACATCTTCTAGCCCCAACTCGTCGTTTGGAACAATTGCTTCTATGCGTTTTGTCACCACAGACGCGCCACGCAGGGTTTATGATTTCTATACTAAAGACCTTCAGGCGCATGGCTGGAAATTCAATACCAGTAAGTGCAATGGACAGCATTTGTCTGCCACGCACGACAAAGCGAATCGTAGTGTAAGCATCACTTACAAAGCTGTCTCTGGAGGCACCCAGGTTGAATTGAGCTATTCGCGAGACAGGCTCTTCACACAGAGTAACGATCCGCTCAAATACATGATCAAAACGAGTGATATGTCTAATTTGGGGAATAATGAAAGGGTCAAGATGAATAATTCCGCGTTTGGGGGAATGATCTTGCCAGGCACTAATTTGGATAACAATGAGCGAATCCAACGCGGACTGAAATGAGGACAGCGATGAAAAAACTTTTGAATAGCGCTATTTTGAACTTAATGCAGGCTCTTGCTGTAGCACAGGAGCTAGTTTTTTCATTATCAAAGTCTCGGCTCTTTCTAAGTCCACGTCCTCAGCCGATTGAAGTCCAAAACAGAGATCCTCGAGAATTTCGTCGCAAATAATGCCGGCTTCTTGTGCCGTTTTGTATGGCACATTGCTGAAAGTCACCAACGAATACAGAT
>CAZFKB010000120.1:0-7679 GCA_964519785.1 uncultured Candidatus Obscuribacterales bacterium
GTTCCAATAAAGACATAAGTATGCGAAAAGATTCTTATGCCTGGAACGAGTATCCCAAAAACCATTACTAGAGCAGTCCACAATATAGTCAGGATCGGAACTGCCATATCTTTCAGAATGCTAAATGCTGTGTGAAACATCAACATATATGGATTGGCGGATCCGGCTGCTACAGGAGCAACTTGCTCTGGTGTCATCGGGGCAAAATCCTGAAAAACCGTGGTATTAAGCCAAGCCATAAATAATATTACTGCCCAGGCGACTATGTAGACGATCCAGAAAAATCTTTCATTCGACTTGATTAGATTTATCACCGAGTCTTCGAACTGGGTATGTTTCAACTCGCAATTTACTACGTCTTCGTCCTGCGCTTCAAGCAAAAATTTGAGTAAACCCCTTGCTTCAAGAGGAATTACGTCAGAGTAAGTGATTTTGCAGTCTGGTTTTAAATTTTTGAGCTTAGCAAGAAACAATCGTAGTTCGTCTTCTTTGAAATCTTCTACCGGAAGATAACTACATTTACGATCCGAGGTGGCAATGAAAATTTCTTCTTTGAAATCGTTGAATTTATTTGCTTCTATGGCGCCTATTTCTTCGATTAAGTCGATATCGATAGGCTTTTTCATTCTTCCGCGAAGAATCTGACGCCCGCTTATTCTATAGGTGTCGGTCAAAAGTATACAAAGCGCACTAAGCGGAACTAACATAATGATTCCGTGCCAGGCTAATTTGTATAAAAAAAACAGCAACATGCCTATCCCGAAACTAAAAGTCAGGAATAGAGCTCCCAGCGCTGGTATTATATTCGGTATCAACCAGACTGGTGTGGACAAAAGTAACAGTCTTATTTCTGGCAGGTATCGAGTAGGGCGCAGCTCGAAATCCGGTTTTACACGCTTTCTCATCGGCTGCTTTCCACCGGATCGGAAAGAGTGAAGCCGAGAAGCTTTTTGGTCATCAAACCACCAACGAAAATCAGTTCATGCATCGCTTCATCGAGATGTCGCTCTTCTATAGCAATGGGGCTGCCCTCGGGAGCTGCAAACAATGCCGCTTTTCTCAATAATTCGTTAATGAAAGCACCGCTTGCACCTTTGGTTTGACGTACATATTTTTCCATATCGTCCATTTTGACGATAAGTCCTTCGCTGTACAATTCGAACAATCGCCTGCGACATTCAGTGTCAGGTAAACCTATTTCATAAGCCTGGTCTATGCGTCCTGGTCGCGAAGCGAGAGCCGGCTCGAGTATGTCGGGTCTGTTTGTTGTAAGAAGAAATAAAACGTCGCTATCGTCGCTTAAGCCGTCCATCTGATTGAGAAGCTCAAACAGAAGCGGTGTGGCAACAGCATTGTGACTTCGGTCCTCGGCAATGAGATCGATGTCTTCGATAATTATCATGGCCGGTTGAAGCCAGCGTGCAATTTCGCTTGCTCGCTCTATCAATCCAAGTCCTTGACCAGTAAGCAAAATGACCGTTCGCTCTTTCATTGCTTTGGCAAGATACATGGCTGTCATCGTTTTGCCGGTGCCGGGAGGTCCATGGAAAAGCACACCACGTTTTAGTTTGCGCCCAGCTTCCAGCATTGCTTTGCTGTAATTACTCACTTCTATTGTTTGGCGCTCGATCCTCTGCAACAGCCCGTTTGGCAAAATTATTTTTTCACGTGGAACATCGGGCAAGCTTTGAAAGTTTATTTTGTTTCCACCGTCTTTTCCGTCTAGCGAAAGAATCTTTCCTCGATAAACGTTATGAGTAGTCAGCTTGGAGCGAATATCCTCCATGAAAGCTTCGGCTTTTTCTTTAGTTTCTGCCATCACTTCCAGTATCACTTTGTTGTCGCCTAAGCCAAAGCTGGCTTCGTCGGCACGCAGCACGGTAATTAACTTTTCGTCGTCAGATTTATGAAAATACAAGGCTTTTTCAACGCAAGATATGACCTTGCCATTTTCAAGCGTGAAAGTCATGTATCTTACAGGTGCAATTTTGGCACCGCTAAAACCAAAGAAGCTTGCAATCGAACGAGTGGCTACAAGCTCAGACAAAGTTGAGTTCTTAAAAGAGAAAACGCTTATTCCGCCTTGCCAGCCAAGCATTTCTTGCGTGCCTTTCCTTTCGGCGAAATATGCATCTAGGGCAAGTTGAACATTTACGTGATTATATGACGCAAATTCCTGAGTCAAAATAGGCAGATCGGTCGGATCCACCCCAAAGTGATGTCTGATTTTGTCACGAAGGCTCTTCTTAGCCCAGAAAACCATAACTTCCCCAACTAGATGGCGGTTTCGAGCTTCCATTTATTACATACCATGGTTGATAACATTAAAAACTTGGTGTAACAGAGGGTATAACAAATGCGTAAGCCTTAAGTTTCTGCCCTCCAGGAGGTCTGTGTTGAACCGAAAGATTTTGGCGCTGCTGGCGCTTTTGGCAGTTTTAAGCCCTGCTGCATATGGCGAGCAAGATGGGGACGTGACGATAAAACGCAATCCTGACGGAACTATTGAGACTTACGACAGCCAGGATGCCCCAACGTCATCGGGTGGTGGACAAAGTCAGAGTATTAGGCCAGTTCATTCGTACACTAAAAAAACTTCCGATGGCATACATTTCAAGCGCAATCCTGATGGCTCGATAGAAACCTGGGAAGACGATGAACCTATGCCGCATTCTTCTGGTGGTGGCTCTAAAGCTAAGAAAAAATCTTCGGCTAAAAAAACTACCGTTCAAAAAACAGTAGTCAAAAAGAAATCCAAATAGCTAAATTTTCTTTTTGCGCTCGTACACTTTTATGCCAGATTTTAATACCATCTGGATTTTTGCATGCAATTGATCTACTTTGTTTTGCACAGAAGCTGAATCTAGCGGAATATCGGGTTCTCCCGGCCTTAAATCGTCGATTAACGAAGTGTCTGCAAGAAACAAATCGGCTTTTTGTCCGACCTCGATAGTTCCTTTGCGATTGCCTTCAAAAACCGCTGCACTTTCGCAAGAATAGTGCAGAGCTTGTTCGAGAGCGAGTCTTTGACTGGACTTAAGAGCGTGCGTAGACAAGTAAATTGCATAGAGCATACTTTCTGGCATCCCATCTGTTCCAAATAACATTTGAACTTTTGCATCAGCAATGTCGCTCAATGGACATATTTCGTCTACTCGCTTTGCCAGCCGGTCTTCATACTTTAAGTCGAGCAGAAAATTTGGTTGAGGAATAGTGTGAACATCGTATTTCTGTGCCAGGTCAATCATTTCTTTAGACGGAAGCTCGAAGTGTTCAATTCTATACTTCAATCGGGTGCTGTGATTTAAAATTTCTTTTCTGTTTTGGATAATGTTCAAAATGCGCTTGATACCAGCATCTCCAATTGCATGAAGAGCAATTGAGTAAGATTCAAATTCGGTATCAGCAAAGAAAATTGCTTTTTCGATATCGGTGTCTGTATCAAAAATAAGTCCGCAAGTTGGGCAGTCTGCATACTCTTTACTTAGGTGAGCTGTTCGCGAGCCAAAGCTTCCATCGGCGAAAAGTTTAAGCCCAAATGAATTCCAGTCCTCTTTCGATAAAAGCCCTTGTTCGAGCCAGTCTATGTACACTTTTAACAATTCTTTCGCTACGTTGTGACGCAAATAAAAGCGTGTTACTGGAAAGTCGAAAAGATATTTTTCTTTCCAGTTTTTTCGCACTTGCAAAAATGTTTTGAAACTTTCAATATCGAAAGCAAGCAAATCATGTAAAGTCGTAGTCCCTGTAGAGAGGCTGTGCCAGAGGGATTTTTCGATTGTGTCTTTCAACTTGCTCTGATTCTTTCCAATCAGAATAGACAGTACTTCAAATCCGTATGCTTCAGCAAAATTGCCATCGTCTTTTAGAAATCCAGGAATACTGCGGTTCTTTATTGCTTTGCGAATTCGATTGATTACCGAGCTTGTAACTATGCCACTATGAAACGATGCGTCATAAACGCAGACGTCTCGCTCTCCAAAAATATCATCGAGCAAGCCAGCGTTAATACCTTTCACTGCCGATGAATCCAGATCGAGAAAAAGCATTGCATCCACAGAGCTTGCACTCTTAGCCGCTGATTTAAAACTCTCAATTACCTGCTTTTGATCTTGCCCCATGAGACTTATTGGTTCGAGTGCTTTTAGCATTGAATAAAAAAGTGGATGCATGTGTGCGTCTGTCAGCCCTGGCATGAGAACGCCACCCTTAATAGTGGCTAATTCACTGAGGTCTATTCCGCTTGCATCCAGAGCTGATTTTCTTTCTGCAGAAGAAAATATGTGCGTTATAAGCCCGCTATTTGTGTCGACCAGTATTTCGATTTCCTCCTTGAAACGCTCGGGATAAGGAAGAAAAACCGAGTCTGGTGCAAACAGTAAATTTTGGGATTTGGGTGAAGTCGACATGGCGTAATAAGCTTAACAGCTTTCGCTTGGTCTTCAAATCAAATCCAAAGTAAAAGGACATGGCACTTACCAAACCATGTCCTTTCTTCTTTGCACCGGAGGGTCCAAGGAAAACCGTTGTTTAATTGATGGATTCCACTTTCAACACTTGCGCAAGAGCAATTAGTTTGCGCAAATTGGTTGCGGTTATTTTTCCAGTTACTTTGGTTTGACCAGTTGTTGCAATTTGTACGATGTCAGTCAAGCCGGCTTTTTTGAGCAATTCCATAAGACTTGAAGAGACTGGTTTGGTCAAGTTTAGTGTCACTCTAACCTCTAGCTTTTCTGTTTGAGGGTCTGATTTGAGCATCGAGAGCAGCTTGGAGTCTAGTTTAGAGTCGACTTTTAAGTTTTTGTTTGCAACCTCTTCTTTGTCTTTGGTCTTAATTTCAGTTTTTGGTCTGGGCTCAGTTACAGAAGCCAGGTAATCTGCTTTCTTACCTTCTCTGGGTGAGCTTGCGGAGCCTGGAAGTGGGGGAGGTGGCAATGCACAGGGCGCCGGATAGTTAGCAGCCACCTGATTATGAGTGGCTTTTCGTTTTGCTATGTATCCCATGACGCCAGCACCTCTAGCGCCACCAGCACCACCACCGCCGCCAAATACGACGCCGTTTGTTGCGCCACTTAACTTGTCGCATTCGATTGTTGCGTCATAGCTTACTCCGTCTGGCATTTCAACTGGAACGGCAACTGTTTGAAGTTTGCCATTTTTAGTCACAGATTTTTCTTCGACTGCTACAAACGAGGTGTAATTGGTCATTATGTGATGATCGAGAGCCGTGCGGATGATTTCATCTTTGATTTCTTTCTTTGGATTACCGCTTTGCGCGCCCATCCAGTCTTCTGACATTAATCGATCCACTTTGGCGCGTGCCCAGATAGAGGCTACACCTTTATTACTGGAAGCATCCTCAGGGAAGGATACATTCATAGTTTGTTTATAGGGCTTGCCAGCCTGATATCCGGTCAGAGTCACCGTGCCAGCGCCTGGCCTGAGATAGCGACCTTTTATATAGAGTGGCTTTTGCGCCCATACGTCGTTTACATTTTTTGGAAAGACTTCTTTGACTTCCACGCCATCGAAAGCGACTTTTACATCGGTCAATACTGGAGAAGCTATTCGTTGATAGAATTTTTTACCTACTTCATCGCCCTTGGAATTGAGTAAGACATATTCTGCTTCGCCGCCTCCTTCTTTGGCCATGCCGTCAATTAGAAATCTATTGACACCATTACCGGTGCCAAAGGAAAACCAGCGTGATTTGTCCCGAGATTTATTAATTAGCCCCAAAATTTCCATATCGTTTCCAACGTAGCCGTCGGTCATGAATGTGACTATTCTTAATCTGTGGTCATCGGCAGGAATAGTGAGCATTTTTGTTATCGCTTCAGCCATCCATGTGCCGCCATTTGCTTCAAGTGAATGAATGAATTTTTTTGCTTTGGCACGCATTTCTTCTGATGAGGGCTGCGGTTCGTTAAACAATAATCTTTGATTATCGCTGAAGGCGATTATCTGGAAAGTATCGTTAGAATTCATATGATCGACTATATAACTCAAAGTTTCTTTCGCCTTCTCAAGCGGTGCTCCACTCTGTGAGCCTGAGCAATCAATCAAGAAAACCATTTCTTTTGGTGCCACCGTATCTGGAGTTACTCTTTTGGGTGGCAATAACATTAAAGTAAAATATCCTGAGCCGTCATGTAGTTTGGGCTCTCTATAGGTAAGATATCCACTCTTTAGCTTGTCTCCTGCAACGTCCCAGGAAAGAACGAAATCTTTATTTGGAATAGTGCTTTTGTTCATAAGCGATATTGATGCATGACTCGAGTTTGGCTGATTTACACTGACTTCATGCAATTCAGATTTGAGATTGCTCAGGGCAACACCAGCATCGATATCAACATAAATTGAAATATCGTGTCCAGCTCGTGTACCTTTGGCCGCAACCGGTGGTGTGATTTTTGATGCATCACCCACTCTGTCTGTGTCTTGGATTCGTCCAGTTCCGGTTGTTGTACCACTAGAATTACCTGGTATAAAGCGAGGCCCCACTACTGTAGGAAAATTGAAAGTGTATTTACCGTCGTCATAAGGAAGGAGGTCGATATATTGAATGGTGATCTCGACTTCTTTACCAGGTTCGATATTTGCCACCGACTGAGTAAAAATATTCGGGCGTTCTTGATCTAAGAGCGAGGCTACTTGACCAGCCTCTTTGGCCCTATCGTAAATTTCTTTTGCTTCTTCTTTCTTTTTGATGGTACCGCGTATAGTGCGTGATCCTACTTTCATTACCATGTCATCAACGGCTGCCGTTTCGGAAAGCGGAAATGTGTAGACTGCCTCAATCTTGTGATCATAGGGATTATGAAAAACTTGTTTGACTGTGACATGACTAACATAACCTGAGATTTTTGCTTTTACGTCTGTGTGTTTCAAAGGACACTGTCCAACGCGTTTTCCAGTGGGTGACATAGCAAGAAGCATGCCTGAGCCTTCCTGGTTGAAACTGGACTTCTTTTCTGTTTTTGATTGTGCCTGAGGGATTCCCGAAGGTTTTGACTGAGTCGTGCTACCATATCGTGCTTCAAGAGGCAGTGCCGAACTCAGCGAAAGACATGCTTGGACAGCGAGTGTCAAAAACGCTATCTGTCGTGTGTTTGTGAACATAAGTTTTTCCACTCCGGTAGGTAAAAAATTGCCGCCATAAGGCGCAAAACGCGTGGCGCGTTTCGTGTGCCTATACCTCCAGACTAGAATCCAGACGTCTTTTTAGACATAGGGTTTAGCCTAGTCTAGTCACGGTGACTTACCTGATTCCCTTTCAGGGTGAGGGGTCAGGCGAACGCTCAAAATCAGTGCCTTACCCGTTTTGACATCTTTGCAGGGCGAACCTTCAAGCGAGCTTACATATAGAAGGGCGAGGTCGAATCCATTGGTCAAAACACAAATGGTTCCAGCTGGTTTGTTGAGAGATTTTGGAGGATTTTCACTCCACTTATCGACCAATCCTTCTGCAATAGATGGATCCAATGACACAACTACGCGATCTTTGTTGCGATTGACAGGCAATTCAAGCGAACTTACGCCGCTTTCGATTTCGAATTGCTTACTTATATATGGATTCTCTTCGAGATTTGAATTGAGTTTGGTTTGAAGTGCGTCGATTTCGTTTTGAAAGCTTGGAAAAGAGTTGTTAGCCACTAACTGAAAAAGACGTTTTTTTG
>CAZFKB010000121.1:0-7654 GCA_964519785.1 uncultured Candidatus Obscuribacterales bacterium
CTGATTTCATAAACATTTCGACGTCTGGCTTGGTTTCGCACTCACCCCATGTAATAACCATTTCCTGGTTATCTGAGCAGTTAACTGTAAGCCTGCCCTCGGGCTCGCGATAGTGGAAACGTACGACAAGACCCGATTTGATTAATGGATCTGCAATTGTCGGATCTTCTTTGATTGCCGTCCAGAGACCTTTCATAACCATTTCAAGTTCCTGGGTGTTGGCAAAAAATGTCATCTAATAAGCCCTCTTATAGATTTCTATAGCATCCTGAACCGTTAGTTCTTTTGGGTTGAACATGGTACTGGGGTCATCCACGGCATCGTTTGCCCATGCTTCGAGCTCAGAATCGCTTAATTTGGGGACACCAATCAACTCAAGCCTTGACGGCAGATTTAGTTGTTTTAGTAAGTTTTCAACAGAATCGATCAGAGTTGCAGTACCTTCATTATCATCTAAAGTCTTCGAAAAGCCAAGCTGTCTGGATAATTGAGCATATTTACCTGCTGCTGCACTTTGATTGAACCTGATTCCATGCGGCAAGAAAATGGCATTAGTAAGCCCGTGATGAGTGTTGAAGCGGGCTCCGGTAGAATGAGCTAGGGCATGAACAACTCCTACGCCTGCGTTTGAAAAAGCCGAGCCGGCCATGCAACTGGCTACGAGCATATTGGATCTTGCCTCTATGTCACCACCATCGGCGGTAGCAATAGGGAGCCATTTGAATATCATTCGGGCTGCTTCAATAGCCAGTGCATCCGAAAAGCTAGAGCCTGTAATTTCACAAACAACACTTTCAATTGCATGAGTCAGTGCATCCATCCCGGTGGCTGCAGTAAGCTTTGCCGGCAGACTCAACTGCATAAGAGGGTCAAGTAAGGCTATATCGGGAGCTAAGAATTTGCTTCCAAAAACTATTTTTCTTTTTTCTTCGTGGTGTTTAATCATCGCCACGTATGAGACTTCTGACCCGGTTCCTGCTGTCGTGGGAATTACGATTAATGGCAACAGTTTTGTTTCGATCGCGTTCAATCCCTGGTGGTCTAATATGTCGCCCCCAAGGCTCAAACAAATATTTACTACTTTTGCTGTGTCGATAACCGAGCCGCCACCAATCGCAACTACCGAATCTGCGCCAGCATCTTTGGCCGTCTTGGCAACCTTGTTGATACAGTCCAGGTCTGAGTCTGGTGGAACATCAGAGTAAATGCCGACTTTACCAAATCGTTCTTCTAGAGCGTTTACCGCCGTGTCTGTAATTTTGTTCTTTAAAAGAAATTCATCGGTGACTACAAAAGGCGACTTGGCGCCTAAATCCGCCAGATGTTCTGCTACAGCGCTTGAACTTCCTTCGGCGAAACAAACTTTTGTTGGGCAGTTGAAAATAAACGGATTCATGTAAAAAGGATAATACAGCAGGGTCTCGTGTAGTTGAATTATATTTATTATTGACGCCGACTTAAACTAAGTTGAATACCGTATTTTTCCGCTGATGAATGTGTTAATGTTGACATCCGAGCTTGCATAGCACTAAGCTCTGGTATCACTTTCAAGAAGAGACCGCTATAAAATCGATGACCAAAATAAAAGTCTCCGGCACTATACTACTTTCTTGTTTCGTTCTTTTTTCAGCTAACGCGCCTGTACTTGCTGCCACTTCAGCACAGCACAATGCTCAAAAGACGCAGAAAGCGGTGCCATCAAATACGGCATCAAGCACAAGCTCAAATTCTTCGGGCGCAAATTTAAACCCGGGGACCTTGTTGCTACCTCTGACGCCCAAAATAGACAACAGCGTAGGTCTTGAGCCTGGTGAGTCAGTCAGGCACGAATTGATTCCGGTCGGTCCAAACAGTAAAACGCCTATGCTCTCTGAAGAGATTGACATAGAAGAGCAAGAAGGTGCCAAAGACGAACTCAGTATTTCAAGCGAAATTAACGAAGACACCACTCTAAAAGGTACAGTTCAGTTAATTGCCGATGACACAGAATTCGACCAGGAAAAGAACACTTTCCTTGGAACCGGAAATGCCGTCTGTATTATTGCCGGACAGGATTCAAAACTTGAAGCCGATATGATCCTATATGATCAGAATTCGGACATGATTGATGCTCGGGGCAATGTCCGTATTTATCGCGATGGACAAGTAACCACCGGTAGTGCTTTTAAGTTTGACGTCAACAAGGAAGAATACTTAATCACTTCGCCTGATACCGCCATTAATGGCACTACTATCGTTGCGAAAAGAATGCTAGGCGCAAATGATGGTCTGCGTTTCTCAAAAGGAAACATGACCATGAGTAAACCTTTTTATTATGCTCGCCAACAAAATATTGTCGGGATGCCTGGCGTATTCGACGATATGTGGAAAATCAAAGCTCACCCAGAAGCATATTTGCCCGCTAAGCCAAGCTTCAAATTCAAAGCCGATAAAATGGTTTATGAAAAGTACAAAGAAGAAGGCAACTTGACCGTCTTTGGCGGCAGAATGATGTTTGGCAAAAAAGACAAATTCGGAATTCCTCTTGGTAAATTCACAGCTACCGTAGACAAAGAATCGAATAACGTCGTATTTCCAGTAACTCCTTCACTTGGAAATAACCTTCAAATCGGGGGCGTTCACCTGGGACCCAGTTTCAATAAGATTGTAGGCAAAGGTGTTTTGTCCTGGTCTCCAATGCTCCAGTTTGGTGGAAAAACTCTTGATGGTTCAAGCTCCAGCTCTGGAATCGGACTTTCTGGACGCGCGTCGTATACAAACAAGAAGTTAATGGCAAACGTTGCAGCCGGTTCGGTCAACAATCTGTTAGTCGCTGATTTGCACTACAAAATCAATGACCATATGAAATTCCAATCTGGTATCAACCGATACTTGGATGATGGTATGTTCGGTTTTAGAAGAGCCAGACTTGCCGCGGAAGTGGTGGATGGACACATCTATCAAAACGTTCCATTTATGACTTCTGTCACCTGGCGAAACTCAGCTGGTTGGTTCCAGGATAATCCGCAATTGGTCAACCAGTCTGCCGATTACGCTAAGCTATTTGGCGGAACCCAAACAACAAAAGTGATGCCGAGTGGTTTTAAATTACAAACTCAAATGCAATTTGCGACCAAGCCTGTTTTTGCAATTGGCGACGACAAATACGGTATGCGTGGTTTTCTTTATGGTGGTGTGGCTGCTAGAGCCTACTCATCTGGAGATGCAAGCTTGATTGGACAATTGGGTCCAGTGCTTGATGTTCGCTTGAACAGACTGAGATTACAAGCAAATTACAACCAGTCAGCTGTGCGCGGCGATTCGCCTTTCGTTTTCGACCGATTTATTCAAGGTACCCGCTCGATGAATTTAATGGGCGATTTGAAAGTGCACAAATATCTCACTATTGGTGCTGGTGCCGGGTATAACCTGACAAATAGCCTCTTCTTTTCACGGACGGTCAGCGCTGCAATTGGTCCCGAAGATTTCAAGGTTATACTTTCCAGAGAAATGGTGCGTGGTATAAACAGAGTTGGCTTCAACGTTATGTACGGAAGTGCTATACCTTTCAATAAACTTGTACTGAAAGGCAACCCCGACCACGGACAATTGGGTGGAATTTAAATGTCAGCTGGCTTAACCACAGACCAAAACTCAGACGCACAAGTAGATCAAGGAAAATTAGCCAAATTCGCAAAGGATAATCTCACCGCCATCGGTATCGATATTGGTGGCACGAAGATTCGTGCAGCTGTAGTTCAGAACCGAAAACTGATTTGCGAGCCGGTTCAAATTTCTACTCCGCATGGTGCCGATGTTATCGTTGAAGATCTGCTCAAGATTATTGGCGATTTTCAAAAGAAATACGCAAGCGCCATTCAAGGTATCGGTATCGCCACCGCTGGCGTAGTTGATTGCTCAACTGGCAAAGTAATAGGATCCACTGGCAATTTACCGGGTTGGGCTGGAACTGACCTCAAGTCAATTATCGAAAGTAAAACTCTTCTTCCAGTACATGTCGAAAACGACGCAAACGCAGCAGGTTTTGGAGAAGCAAGCACTGAGCAGATACAGGGCAAAAAGTGCGTTATGGCTGTCACGCTAGGCACAGGCATAGGCGGCGGCATTATCATAGATGGCGAACTTTATCGCGGTGCAAGCTGGGCTGCAGGAGAAGTGGGACACCTGAAGATTGCCAACAGCAATGAGCGACTTTGTACTTGTGGACTTTTTGACTGCTGGGAAGCTTATGGAGCAGGGCGTGGCATTATCATGACCGCCAAAGAAATGCTCAAAGGCGTGACCCCGCAACAATCTCCCCTTGCACTAAGACCCGAATCAGTATCAACCCATGCAATTTTTGCAGCGGCTGGCGAAGAAGACATAATCGCAAAGAAAGTGGTCGAAAGATGGCACGAACATCTTGCTATCGGAATGTCGTCTTTGATTCACGTATTAAATCCTGATTGTTTCATTCTGGCTGGTGGCTTGGTCCGATTTGTCCAGCTTGAAATGCTAAAAGAAATGACCATGGACCGGACCATTCCTGGATTAAAAGAAAAATTCGAAATTCATCTAGCGTCACTTGGTTCTGACGCAGGCGTTATTGGCGTTTCGCAGCTTGTCATAAATAAACTAGCAAAGTCTGGTAACTCGAAATAGTTTTTCGGGTATAGTCGAATTAGCAGGTAATGTTGTTTGCCCTTTTTTGAGGACTAGCTATGGCTTCTAATGAAGAAAACGAACCAATTGAAGGTGAACCAGTGGAATCCAGTTCCAGTTGTAAATCATCAACAGGTGGCGACAACAATATGGCAGGAGCATTTGTGAACGCTTTTGGTCATGCTCTGGTCCAGACTCCGTTTGATATTACGCGCGAAGTTGTAAACGGGCTTGCTGGAAAGAAAGTAGTTCCTAAAGTTGAACTTGTGAAAGCCCCCGAAAAACAAGAAGACGTCACTTCAGCAGAGTGGCAAGCCCAGAAAGTGGGCTCGGCTGCTGGCATGATAGGTGCGGGAATGATTGTTGGTAAAATCATTTCCAAAATCTTGATCAGACGTTAGTTTGTCGAAGTTCTAGTTTCTGACTTCGATCTCGTATTGCACTTTGACCTCGGTACCGGCTGGAACGGTAACGGGAAATTCAAATGTATGTGAGTCTACCTTTTTGTATTTGTGACTGGATGAGTTGATTTTCCAATCGCCGTACGAATGTTCGACAGCGGTAATTGTGACATCGCCTTCTTTTTTGCGATTGCGCAAACTGATTTCGAAATTGGCTTTGTATTTTCTGTCATTAATCTGGGTGTAATTCATTTGTTTGCGCTCGCCCACAAGGTCGAAAGCATCGCCAATATATAGCCTGATTTTTTCGTCGCTTGGAGTATGGTCGATTAAATCTTCGCCGATGAACTGAAGCGATCCGTCAGAATCTTTTTTGTAGACTCTCACTTTCCCTTTAGGCATAGCCATTCCAAGGTTATTCGCTTTGGTGTTTGCTACTTCGATTTTGACATTTACTTTCTGGGTGTTGCGCTGTGGTGCCCAGCCGCCATAAGTCTGCACCATTTCTGGTTCGTAGATATAAAGCTTTTTGGTTGGAACGGCCGCAGCATTGAACAGGCTCATCTGCTTGGTCTCATGGTTGTTTACATCGGTAAAGCCTGCAAGAGTATAAAGATGATACTCAGCAAAAGATTTCTCACTGAATTGCGGAGCCATGTCAGCCGCAGCTTCCATACGAGCTGCTTTCATGTACATTGGCTGAGCTGGCGCCGTTACTCGGTTAACGTCGCCTGCCATCAATTTGAGCGAGGCATTTTTGTATGACGCACCAGATTCATTGTTCAAAGTTACCCAACTTGTCAAATCTGCTTTGGTGTCATCTTCGTTCGCAATTGCAACATAATCGCATTTCCAGCTCATGCCGGCTGTTTGATAGCTGATTTCACTTTTGTGATCGCCTGGTTTGGTTGTTTCGAGTTTCCAAAGTAAAGATGGTTTTGGTACCAATCCTGGTGGCATTTCTTTTACTTCGCTTTCACCGGCAGGATTCAAAATTATGCCGCTATCTGTTTTCAAAACCAGTCCGACACTCTGAGTCGATGGATTTCCGTTAGTGTCAACAATGGTTACTTGGGGCGGATTGAGCAAAATTCCTTTTGTTTCGGATACTGTCGAATTCAAATAACGTCTGAAAGTGACTTCCTTGCCCACAGATTTGGAAAGAATGGTATCAGGGGACATTACGTCATATTGATAATTTTGTTCACGCACCACCACCGAATTTGGTGCTGTCAATGAAGTGAAGGATACCGATGTAGGATCGATTGCCGCAGCCACATCTGAGAATCGAACGAAGTTCATTCCCTTCTCCAGCGGCAGTGTGCGGACATCGCGCACCAGTCCAAAATTTTGGTTATATATCGTAAGAGATGTGCCTTCAGAAGTCGCTCCGCCTACTTCAAGCTCTTTGCCTAAAGCGGCAGTTTGAACGCTTAAAGTGAGTGCAGTGAGCAATGTAAATACAGATTTAGCCTTAACCATTCGAAGGTCTCCACCGGGACTGACTGTCATAAATACTAACATGTCGAAATTGCCAAGAGTTCAGGAAAAACCCTGGTTCTAATGGTGGGTAAACATCTGACAGTTACTATTTCTTCTCTTCGAAATAAGGATTTTTCAGGTGCGGAGGTGTTTCGGTTTCAAGTGGTGGCTTTTGGATTTCCAGTTCGCCAAATAATAACGAAGGAGTGACAAGAGATATGGCTGTGCCTGTGTAATCACTGGGGTATTTGGCTACATAGGCCGCTGCATCGTCTCCTGCTGCAAGCATATTGCGCAAGTCTTGCTTAGTCAGTCTGCGCAATTGCGCACCGCGGATCAACTCTTCCTTGCCAGTATTAACGTCCACTGAATAAATAAAAGATGATGTCGAGCGAGATCCGCCAAGCGATGAAAGTATTTGCAGTCCTGAAACACCCGAGAAATCAATGCCCATATAACCAGACTGAGTTTTTCTGATTATCAGTGCATTGGTAAGACCTTGTGCCTTGGCAGTCTCAATGAGCTTTTTCTTCATATCGCCCATGCTCATAGGTTGATTGGTTTCGATGAATAGATGTCCAGGGCAGGCAGTGCCACCGCGATTATGACCATTGCTTTCTTTGCTCAAGCGCGTTGGCTTGCGGGTGGAGCAAACTGCTTTCAAAATTCCTTTATCTATAAGAGTGAGCTTTTGTGCTCTCACTCCTTCGTCATCGATTTCCCACCCGCCTTTGAGTGGCAGATTCTTATAGACTTTTGCTGTTGGATCGTCTATTACGCTTAAAAACTCTGGAAACAGGCGCTGACCTAATTTTTTGTCAGACGAAGAAGTTCTGAAATATCCGATGTCGTCAGCACGGTCGGCCACCACCAGTGGTGAAATTACGCTAGAAACCAGATCTGCTGCGGCATCTTTTTCAAACAAAATTGGACCAAGATAATCGCTTGCTCGCTTTGCTTTCGATAATTCGATTGCACGATTCGCCACTTTATGCGCGGTTTCTTCCATCGCTTTTTGGTCGGGAAGCTGGTCTAAGGAATTGACTGAGAAAGTTTCTTCATCGGAAGTTTCCATTCCGTCTTTTGATTGTGCAGTAGCTTCGATTCTGACGTTGGCAGCCGCTTCTTGA
>CAZFKB010000122.1:0-7608 GCA_964519785.1 uncultured Candidatus Obscuribacterales bacterium
CAAGTGCTCAAACTGAACGAGCATTTACTGGCGCGATGGGGCGGTCACAAAATGGCTGCTGGATTTAGTCTTGAAGAAGATAAAGGGCAAGAATTCTGCAAAGCGCTTTTTGCTACATGCAACAAAATGCTTGAAGGCGTCGTTCTTTCAAAACAAATCGAAATCGATTTGACCGTCACTCCAGACACCTGCGATCTCGAACTTGCCACCAAATTAGAGATGCTTGCGCCTTTTGGCATATCAAACAAAAAGCCTGTGCTTTGCATGAAAGAATTGATGTGCCAGAAAGCAATGCCTCTTGGAAAAGACGGCAAACATGTAAAAATCTACGCACTGGATCCTAAAACAGGCGAAGAATTCGAATGTGTCATGTGGAATGGGCGCGACAAAAAAGGCTTTCCCGAAATCGAAGAATCAATCGACATCGCCTTTATGCCCGACCTTAATCACTTCAATGGCAAGACACGTTTGCAACTGATACTGGTCGACTGGCGTCCCAGCAATTGGAAAGAGCGTGCCGAAAAAGCACAAAAAGCGCTTGCCACCAAGGTTAATGAGTCTGCCGTTTTAAGCCAAACACAGGCGTCATCAGCAGCGTCTGCAACATCGGCTCCGGCCACTTCAGCTCCTTCGGCATCTGTAAATTCGATACCGTCTGATTCAACACGCTTTCTCGCCCGCAAACAAACCTGGCAAGATCTGCGCAATCACCAAAACAAGCTCGACATTCTCGCTAAAGCGACTGAAAAGATCAAAGACGATCTGATTGTTTTTGCCGAATCGGCTGTTGGCGTAGACAATTGCACTTTCACAAATAGAAGCGGTATCAAGCAAGCTAAACATTTACTTGTCTGGCAGTTCCCGCCGACGCTTGAATTGTTCCAGGAATTAATCGCCAAAACCGATGCCGAAAAAATCTATTTGATAGGCACGTCTGAAGCCAATTTCGACCAACCCGCCAATTTCCTCAAACGACTTTATGGACTTGCTAAATTTGCAGTAGCTAAGCGAGACGGTCAAATTGAAGGCGAGCTTCTCACTTGCTTGATGGGCACAACCAAACTGGCTGTCGCTCTGGGACTTAAAGTACTCAAGTCGGTGCACAAAATCGACTGGTATGTCGAAGATGGAGTGATTTTCCTCGACTTGCTCGAAGAAGCCTCTACGGCAATGGAAGAGTTGCCTGAATACGTCCAGCTTAAATCTTGCCTTAACCAAATTAGCAATTTTAGAAACTGGTGTGCTGAAAGTTCAATAAAGGATATACAATTGAACCTCCTTAATGGGGTGGCATTGACCAGCCCGGCAAAACATCTGCAAGAAGAGGATAGCCTCAAGGAGAGCAGTGCATATGACATCTCAAACCAGCAACTTGAACCTAGCGAAGCTTGATCTTCCACTTGATGCCGAACAGGATAAGTGGCTCAAAAGCACAATTCGCGACGTTCCCGATTTTCCAAAAGAAGGAATAGTTTTCAAGGACCTGACTACACTTTTGCAAGATGCAACTGCATTGAAATTCGTCCTTGAAACTCTTGCTAACCATTCAAAAAAATGTAAGCCCGATGTAATTGTAGGTATAGAAGCCCGCGGTTTCATTCTCGCTCCAGCTGTTGCTTTAGCTCTTGGAGTTGGCTTTGTTCCAATTCGCAAACCTAAAAAATTGCCTTGCAAAGTCGAGCGTATCGAATACGCTTTGGAGTACGGCACCGATACTCTCGAAGTTCACGCAGATGCTTTGAGCCACGGCAAACGCGTCGTCATCATTGATGATTTGCTTGCAACTGGTGGCACTGCCAAAGCAGCTTACGATCTGATCACCAAGATTGGTGGCACAGTTGCAGGAATGGGCTTCATTACCGAGCTTGCTTTTCTTGAAGGTCGCAAAATTCTGCAAGATGCAGCCGGCAAAGAAACCGACGTTTTTTCTTTGATTCAATTCTAAGACAAGTAACTTACTGGATTTAACTGTAGCTTCCATCCAGATTGCGGACGCTCACTTCGCCTGCATAAATGGACTGAACGCTTCCGTCGTTTAAACGCAGCAACAATGCGCCTTGCTCGTTTATGTCTATGACGTGGCCTTCCAGCGATTGATTGCCAGACTGACATGACACCTCTTTTCCGATATTGACCGACAAAGAACGCCAGTCATTCAAGACATCGGATTTATGCCCATCTAAGAGCATTTGATAATAAGATTCGAGTTTAGCAATAATTGCAACAACCAAAGTGTTAGTACTAAATTTAGTATCAGAGCCGCGACGTAACCAGGTCATTTTTTCTTTTAAATCCTCAGGCACTGCGGCTTCGTCGTGCTGGACATTTATGCCGATTCCTACGACCACTGCGGGCTTCTGCATTTCGACCAGAATGCCACCAAGTTTTTTTCGATCTAGAATCAAATCGTTGACCCATTTCAGTCCGATTGAAGCTCCGCATACAAACTCAATAGCTCTGGCACAAGCCACGCCGGTTGCAAGCGTAATTAACGGCATGTCTTCCATCGCCAGCTTCGGACGCAGGATAATACTCATATAAATACCCGAGTCCTGCGGCGAAACCCAACTTCTTCCAAGACGACCACGCCCTGCAGTTTGCTCGCGAGAGATTATGCACGTGCCTTCACTAGCACCATCTTTCGCCAATTGCAGAGCGTGTTTGTTAGTCGAGTCTATCGTATCCCAAACTTGCAAAATAGATTCAGGCTCGCGCCCAAACGACTTTGTTTGAAGCAAAGACCGGATAGTCTCGACGTTTAGAATTTCGTCTTCAAGCACGCACAAATTGAATAATTCAATCTAGGCTTTAGTAGCAGCAGCTTTAATCGAAGTCTCGATCACATTCTTGCCAGAGATCAGTTTGTGAATTGGACATCTGTTAGCAGCAGATTTGAGATCTTCAATTTGCTCGTCGGTCAAATTGCCTTCGACTGTCAATTCGCGATTGATTTTAGGCATTGTGCGACTTTCGTTTTCTGGGTCTGCAATTTTTTCTTCCCAGAGCTTGACCGATACGCCTTCTAAAGGAATGTTCTTTTTCTTGGCATACATTTGCACAGTGATTGCAGTGCAGCTTCCAAGCGAACCGAACAAGAGTTCATGCGGATCTGGAGCGGTGTCGGTACCACCAAGATCGACTGGAATGTCGCATGTAAAACTGTGCTTTTCAGTTTTGATTTCTTGTTTGTAGCCTTTAGCTGTGGATTTAACTGTGACAGAACCCATGAGTACCTCCAGAGGTGCCAATCGTCGTATGATGCAAAGAATATTACACGAATTTGTATAATTGAAGGCGTGAGCAACTCAATTAATTCACACGTATTTATAGAAAAGGCAGCAGAGCAGCTTAAAAGCGCCCAAAAGGTAGCCATTCTAACTGGCGCAGGCGTTTCCAAAGAAAGTGGCATTCCCACTTTTCGCGATGCACAGACCGGACTCTGGGCTAATTATCGCCCCGAAGACCTGGCAACGCCCGAGGGATTTTTACACAATCCAGATTTAGTTTGGCAATGGTACGACTCCAGGCGCAAAAAATTGCTTGAAGTCAGTCCAAACCCTGGTCATTTTGCCATGGCTGAGCTCGAGCAATTTGTCCCTGAACTCTTTGTCATCACTCAAAATGTCGATGGTCTGCACCAACAAGCAGGTTCGAGCCAGGTACTTGAATTGCATGGAAGCATCACGACCTTCAGATGCTTTGCCAAGGGTCATCCAGTTAACACTGACAACATTGAGTTTGGACTGTCGTCACCGCCTAGATGTCATTGCGGATCGCCCTACCGTCCAGGTGTAGTCTGGTTTGGCGAGAGTTTGCCTGGCGACGTTTTGAGCAAGGCGCAGCAATTGGCACAAACGGTGGACGTTTTCATTGTTGCAGGCACATCTGGCATCGTGCAACCAGCTGCCTCATTACCATTCATTGCGTCTGAGGCTGGTGCTTTTGTGATAGAAATCAACCCCGAGCCAACGCCAATCACTGATACTGCTGACATTTTCCTGCAAGGGCCATCGGGGCAGATATGGCCTAAAATAATAGGTCTTCTGAAGTCCTAATTATTCAGGCAAAACAGCCAGAGGAAATTTAGTCCATGGACAAGTATCTGCTCAGCATCGATCAGGGAACCACAAGCTGCCGCGCTATTGTTTTCGATTTAAAGGGAAAAGCCGTGGCGACCGGTCAAAAAGAGTTCGGGCAACATTTTCCAAATCCAGGCTGGGTCGAACATGACGCAAACGAGATTTTTGATACCCAGGTTGAATGTATCAAAGATGCGGTTAAAAAATCTGGTATCAAACCAGAACAAATTGCTGCAGTGGCTATAACCAATCAGCGCGAAACCACTGTTGTATGGGACAAAGAAACTGGCAAACCAATTCATAACGCCATTGTCTGGCAGTGCCGCCGAACAGCCGAAGTTAGCGAAGCACTCAAAGACCTTCCGATGTTTCGCGAAAGAACAGGTCTTGTGCCTGACGCATATTTTTCTGGACCTAAAATAAAGTGGCTTTTAGAAAATGTTTCGGGCGCCAAAGAAAAAGCGAAAGCTGGCAAATTGTTGTTTGGCACCATCGACTCTTGGTTAATTTACAAATTGACTAAAGAGCAAAATCACCTCACCGAGCCAAGCAACGCAAGCCGAACTCTGGTTTATAACATTCGCACCAATCAGTGGGACGACGAACTTTTGAAGCATCTTGATATTCCCAAAGCAATGATGCCAAAAGTAGTACCATCCAATTCTAATTTTGGAACAACCAACAAAGATATCGTCGGATTCGAAGCTCCTATTTATGCCAATCTCGGCGACCAGCAAGCAGCGATGTTTGGTCAGGTTTGCTTCAAACCAGGCGAAGCTAAATGCACCTATGGCACTGGCAGTTTCTTGCTTGCTAATATTGGCAGCGAAGTAAAACTAGCTGATGGACTGCTCACCACAGTCGCATGGCAGTTTGAGGGCGAAAAGCCAGTCTACGCATTTGAAGGCGCTATTTTCATCGCCGGTGCCGCCGTTCAGTGGCTTCGCGATGGACTCAAAATCATTGAATCTAGCAGCGAAACAGAAAAAATGGCAAAGTCGCTCGACTCAAACGATGGTGTTTATTTCGTTCCAGCGCTTGTAGGAATGGGCTCACCATGGTGGAACTCAGACGTGCGTGGCACCATTGTTGGGCTTACGCGTGGCTCCAGTCGCGAACACTTCGTTCGAGCAGCGCTTGAGTCCATGACTTATCAGGTTGCAGATGTCGCCTCTGAAATGAAAAAGCACGGCATCAACTTGTCTAAGCTTCGCGTAGACGGCGGCGCCACGATGAACGAATTCCTGCTTCAATTCCAGTCTGACGTGCTTGAAATTCCAGTTGAGCGCGCAGCACAAGCTGAAGCTACAGCATGGGGAGTTGCTCAAATGGCTGGACTCAAAGCTCGTGTATTCACCAATTGCGATGAGTTAGTCAAACAGTGGCAGATTTCTAAAGAAGTTGCACCCACAACAGATCGCAAACACGACTATGAAGGCTGGAAACGTGCATTAAATGCAACTTTCGCTTACAACGTATCAGCACCATGCTTGTCAGACAAAAAATCGAAAGATTCAGGCAGTTGCGACAAAACCGACAAGAAGCTGGTCAAGCAAGGTTCGTAAACCAATCGCCATATAATCGAGTTGAGCTTGCTCTGAAAGGAGCTTGCCTTGCAGCAAGTGCTCATTTCCAGCATTTGAATAATTGTGCCGGACGTTTTCGACATACACCGCAGGTAGTGGCACATGAACAAAGAGTGCTGCAAGAATATTATCGTGATTTTTCTTGTACTCTAGCGCCTTGAAATAAAGGTCGTTGCAAACAAAAGTGCCCGCATGATTTGAAACATGGCAAGGAAAGCCGTGATCAGTCAAATAGTTTGCATATATTCGCAATGGCAAATCGCAAAAGAATGCATTTTGTTCTTCTTGCTCCGAAATGCGAACAGCGTCAAACTCATGCTTATTATTGTCAGGCACTCTGTAATCGCGCAGATTGAGCGCCACTCGCTCCAGACTGAATCCGTTACGACTTTCGGCTACACCTAACATAAACAAAATAGTTTTTTCATCAGCCAGCAAAGGCTCAAGTTTGTCCCAGGAATCGGTGCAACAAGTTTCTAAGACCGCACTTTCAATTGCGACTTTTCCAAAGGCATTAGACTCGTAATAACCCGAGTTCCCCGCCACCTTCTGACACAAAATCTCAGATGGATTTGTTTGAAGATTGTCAAAGGCGTTGAACCCTGTAACTATGATTTTCACGAGTTTTCAAGACCCTATAGCTAAGTCTTTTTACAAAGTTGAGCTTAAATATAAAGCAAAACTCAGAGACCATGGTATAAAAAAGATGATGTTTTGTGCCGAAGTGGCGAAACTGGTAGACGCAGTTGACTCAAAATCATCCGCCCTTAAAAGCGTGTCGGTTCGAATCCGACCTTCGGCACCAATTTTAAAATGAATATACCTAATTAGCTCGGTCGCCTATATCAATAATGTGTCGTGCCGCAAAGATTCGATTTCTCTGCCTACCAGTGACTTCGCTAAAAATCCCGTGCTCAATTAATTTGTCTATATTCTGTTGGGCTGCGCGAAAAGTGATGCCTAATTGCTTTTGAATGTGAGAAGTTGAAAAAATTGGCTGAACAAAAAGATGCTCGATCAGCTGATATTGAAGACCCGATGCACGAGCATTTTGCAACTTATTCTTATAAGTCCCCCACAGATCAATCAGTTGACTCGAGCGAACGATTGCATCATTTGATTGTTCTTTTATTCCGCTCAAAAAATAAATCAGCCATCTGCCCCAGTTGGCATGACGTGTTACTTCGAGCAAACCGTTGTAGTAATCATCTCGATATTTTTCAAAGTAAGCACTCAAATTAAGCAATGGTTGAGAAAGAAGCTCCCATTTACAAAGCAAGATTGTGATTATCAAGCGACCGACACGTCCGTTGCCGCGGTATGGGACTATCTGAATTTATGAAACGTTCAAGCGATGTCAAACAGTCATTCAATTCATTAACAGGAGGGGGAACATAAGTGGCAGTAGCAATAGTACTGCCTGTAGTACCTATCCAATTCTGAATTCGGCGCAATTCTACTGGAGTCTTTTTTGTCCATTTCCTTATTATACCAAACGCACCCTTAGTATAATAAAGTTTCTAGTAACAGAACGAAAGTATAATAACGCCATGAGCGACAAGCACGACCATTCACACCACAGTTCAGACAAAAGCTGTTGCAGCACTGATTTTCTGCATCAAGGAATCGAGAGTTCGCTCAATCGAATTGACCAGAAAAAGGCTGGTAATTCAAGCGCTTTATATTCGACAGAAGGCTCGTACGAAGACATTCTTGCCGATTATTTGAAAAACAGACAAAAGCGCTTGAGCGATATAAATACTAAGAATGCCAGCTCATGGGCGAAGCTAGAGAAAGCCTTTGCCGCCCTTGAAACAAAAGGTTTTCGCATCGGGCGTTATATGCAAATTCATGACCCAGACATGGCAGAGAATCTTATTTTGATGTCTTCACCTGGCACAAAAGCTTTTGTTGTCTATTCGACCTACGATTTATTCGACGAT
>CAZFKB010000123.1:0-7559 GCA_964519785.1 uncultured Candidatus Obscuribacterales bacterium
GCGCAAGGGCATTGAAGCAATGCGTAAAACAGCTCGATTCAAACGAGTATCTGTCCACTAAAGGAATGCTTGATGAAAATTGAAGTCGACCTTGTAAATATTGACGGTGGCAACAAAGGCAGTGTTTTGCGCTTGCTTGAGCGCTTAGACGTCAGTGTAAACGAAGTCGACGCAGAAAAACAGCCTACTGGAAGCCGCCCCATCATTCTGCCAGGAGTTGGTGCATTTGGAGCTGTGATGCAGTCTATCCAAAAAGGCGGTCTTAGTGAGTCAGTATCAAAGTTCGTGAAGGCTGGAACTCCTTATCTTGGTATTTGCGTTGGAATGCAAATTTTATTCGACCAAAGCGAAGAAACACCTGGAGTTATTGGTTTGCAACTGGTACCAGGGACGGTAGTCAGGTTTACTAAGGGAAAGGTTCCACAGATTGGTTGGAATAAGCTTGAAAATGTTCAAAATAATGGTTACGAGTCGGGTTATGCTTATTTTGTCAATTCTTATTACGCTATTTGCAAAAATCAAAACGATACTCTATACAGTGCCGACTATCACGAGCGTTTTTGTGCTGCAGTTCAAAAGGATAATATAACCGGATTTCAATTTCATCCCGAAAAGAGTGGTCAATTTGGTCAAACTCTCATGCAAAAGTGGCTTTGTGATGTCTCAAAATAATTTGTGCAAGAGAATTATTCCATGTCTTGATGTTGCTAACGGGCGCACAGTCAAAGGTGTCAATTTTCAGGGATTGCGCGATATGGGCGATCCTATAGAGCTTGCAATTGCATATGAAAATCAAGGCGCAGATGAGATTGTTTTTTTGGATATTACAGCATCACATGAAAAGCGTTCCACCATGCTTTCATGGGTAAAAAATGTAGCCAAAAATTTGTCTATTCCTTTTACAGTAGGCGGAGGAGTAAATACAATAGACGATGTCCAGGCTCTTTTAGAAGCTGGTGCAGATAAAGTATCTGTCAATACTCAGGCGGTCAAGAATCCCAAGTTAATTACAGATATCAAAATCAAATTTGGATCGCAGTGTTGTGTAGTTGCAATTGACGCCAAAAGAAATAGTGATGGTATTGCTGAGGTTCTAATCAAGGGTGGACGCGAAAACACGCTTATGGTCGCATTCGATTGGGCATCAAAATGTGTAGATCTTGGCGCTGGCGAAATTTTACTTACATCCTGGGATAAAGACGGTACTCAATCAGGTTTTGATTTAGAGTTAGTTAAACAGTTTGCAGAGAATTTACCGATTCCAATCATCGCATCTGGTGGCGCTAAAAATAGTCAGAGCTTTGTTGATGTTTTCATAAAAGCAAATGCAGATGCTGCTCTTGCTGCGACTATTTTTCACGATGGTTCGCACACAGTCAAAGAAATCAAAAATATTCTGAATCAAGATGGAGTGCAGGTACGTATATGTTAGTGGCAAGCATCGACATCATAAATGGCAAGGCAGTGCAGTTGCGTCAGGGCAAAGAATTTGTGCTTGAATCAGATAAAACGCCCCTCGAGCTTGCACGCAAGTTCAACAGATATGGCGAAGTAGCAGTAATTGATTTAGATGCTGCCATGGGCAAAGGCGATAATCGGTCTTTGATCAAACAAATTTGTCAGGTTTGCGATGCGCGTGTTGGTGGAGGAATAAGAGATATCGACACCGCACACGAGTATCTGCGTGCCGGGGCCAAGAAAATCATAATTGGAACCAAAGCCGAGCCTGATTTACTCAAACAATTACCCATAAATAAAGTGATGGTGGCGCTGGATCATAAAAATGGCAAAGTAGTTGATAAAGGTTGGACAAATTCTACTGACGAATCGGTGCAGGAGCGAGCCAAAAGGCTCGCACCTTATTGCGATAGCTTTTTGAGCACCTATGTAGAAGCAGAAGGTGGACTTGGTGGCATGGATATTGATGCCGTCAAAAAATTACGCGACAGTCTGGAAAAACCACTAACAGTGGCGGGTGGAGTGGCTAATACACAAGAAGTAATTGAGCTAAGTCGAATTGGGATTGATGTTCAGGTTGGTATGGCTTTGTACACCGGACGTATAGATTTGGCACAGTCAATTATTGATTGTCTCAAATTCGGTCCAGATAATTTGATACCGACTGTGGTTCAGGACCAAAATCAAAAAATATTGATGTTAGCTTACAGTTCTAAAGAGTCGCTTGAAATGGCGCTTAACTCTGGCAAAGGAATTTATTTCAGTCGCTCACGCAAAGAACTTTGGGAAAAAGGAGCAACTTCCGGTCATAAACAAACTCTTCTTGCCTGTCGTACCGATTGCGATAGAGATGCACTGGTGTTTACAGTTTTGCAAGAAGGTGTTGCCTGTCACGATGGCAGCTATAGCTGTTTTACAAGAACAGAAACAGTACCCGAATTTTCACTACCTGTACTGTTTGACAAAATTACTGAGCGCAAAAAAGAGTTACCCGAAAAGTCGTATACGACCAAATTGCTTAAGGACAGAAAACTGTTGCTTGAAAAAATTTCTGAAGAATGCCAGGAAGTTATGAATTACACTTCGCGCGAAAACTTGCAATGGGAAATAGCGGACCTTCTATATTTTCTAAGTGTGCTTGCAGTGGATGAAGGACTTAGCTGGAAACAAATAGAAGGCGAGTTGTCGGGGAGAGCGAAATGATACCTATACTTTGTGGCGATGATGCTTTGAATTTCGCTCCAGTTCGCGATGAAGAAAACGAATCGGCAATCCAAGAGCGAGTGAAAGAAATTATTAGCTCGGTCAGACAAGATAAAGATGCTGCACTTTCTAAATGGGCATCCTTGCTCAACGATAAAATAACTAAAGACTGGCAGCTTGACTCTTTGTCTATTGAAGAAGCATGCAAAAGGCTTCCTCAAGATTCCAAAGATGTTATTGACATTGCTGCAAAAAGAATCAAAGACTACGCCACTGCAGTTCTAGGAGTGATAAAACCTGTCACCATAAATAATGGCACATTTCAGACTGGTATGGATTTTAAACCGGTCTTGCGAGTGGCCTGTTATGTGCCATCAGGGAGATATCCCCTTCCTTCTACTGCACTCATGACAGCTATGACAGCAAGAGTCGCTGGGGTAAAAGAAATTTGTATCCTTACTCCCTCTGTATGCGACGAAATAATTTATGCAGCCAGTATATGTGGTGTAAGCGAAATTTATCAGTTAGGTGGGGCGCAGGCTGCCGCTGCGTTGGCATTTGGAACTGAGTCTATTAAGCGTGCAGACATGCTCGTGGGTCCCGGCAATGCATATTTGACCGAAGCCAAGAGACAGTTACAGGGACATATTGGAATAGATATGCTGGCTGGACCAAGCGAAATTGCCATCATCGCAGATAGTGGCGCCAATCCCAAATGGCTTGCGCTGGATTTATTGTCACAAGCAGAACACGACCCTGGTGCCAGGGCTTATTTATTTACCGACTCGAAAGAGATCGCCAAAGCTACATCTTCGCAAATTACAACAAATATAGATAAACTCTCATTGCCAGCTTTTGTTCGCGAGTCTATTAAAGAGAACGCGATTGTGGTTTTACCCACACTTTCAAAATGTGTCGATAAAGTAAATGAATTGGCACCAGAACACTTGCAATTGCAAGTCGAAGACCCGGAGAAGTTGAAGCCGGCACTTTTGAATTATGGTGCCCTGTTTATGGGTTATTATGCAAGCGTGCCACATGGCGATTATATGGCTGGTCCAAATCATACTCTGCCAACAGGCGGAGCTGCTAGATATTCTGGGGCACTTAACCCCTTAGTGTTTTTGCGAGCGCAATCCTGGATGAAATCAAGTAACAGCGCCGAACACCTGGCAAAAGAAACAGCTCAGTTTGCAAAACTCGAAGGACTCACAGCTCATGCTGCAGCTGCGTTGTGTCGAATTGAAAGTTAGTTATTTCTAGTTGGCTAAAAGTCTGTAATAAAGATCTTCGTATTGTGGAATCAGAACCTCTGTGGAAAATCTGGCTTTTGCATCTTTTGCTGCGGCATTTCCTAATTCTTTTCTACGTTTTTCATTTAGAATCAAGGCTTCAAGTTCTTTGGTAAGAGCCATCGCATTGCCCGGCTCGACCAGCAGTCCCGTTTCATTATGTTTTACAACTTCCGGAATGCCACCCACATTGGTTGAGACGCTGGGACAATTGAAGAGCATGGCTTCAAGAATACTCAAGCAAAAACTTTCGCTATCAGAACTGTATAAAGCAAGATCGGCTGCTTGTAAATAATTCTCGATTTGCAATACATTTTCGCGAACTACTATTCTGTCTTCCAGCGAAAAACTCTGGACCTCTTTTTGAAAAGGAGCGAAATCGCTGCCTGCAATTACGACAAGTTTGAAAGAATCTCGATTTTTGATACCAGCTACAGCTTTCAACAACAAATCGAATCTTTTGACTGGACGCAGATTAGAGGCATGAACGATCATAACTTCCTTATCAGTTATGCCTAATTCTTTTCGCACTTCGGCTCTAGATCTTGTAGGTTTTGGCAAATCGGAAAAGTTGGAAATTACTTCAATTTTGCCTTGGAACCCAATCACTCGTTCGGTTTCGGCCTTGAGAAATTCAGATACAGCCGTAACGATGTCAGATTGATTGAGAGCATGCAAAATGGCAGGACCATACCCCGGGTCTGCACCAAGTAATGTGGTATCAGTTCCATGCAAAGTAGTGACGACTTTTGGTTGTTTGTCTTGAGTGAGCATGCACTTTGCAAGAATGGCAGCAGTTGCGTGTGGAACTGCATAATGAACGTGTAAGATATCTAGATTTTCTTTACAGCTCACTTTTGCCATTTCAACGGATAAAGGCAAAGTATAGTCTGGGTATTTAAACAGTCCATAACTATTTATCATGACTTTGTGAAAATAAATATTATTGCTTTGCTCAGGAAGTCGAAAAGGACGTTCGTAAGAAATGAAATGTACTTCGTGACCGCGCTTAGCAAGCTCTTTTCCAAGCTCGGTAGCAACTACTCCGCTGCCGCCTACCGTGGGGTAACAGGTAATGCCAACTTTCAATGGGCGTCTTTTGTCGCTTGAGTTATCCATTGTTTGATTCCATTGTGTCAGTGAATGCCTCATCTGCTCGCTCTATTTCATTGCGCATGACATATTCTATTTCTGGGGCGTCTTCTTTGTGAATATAATTTTGCTCGCCAGCACCAGAAACATAATGAGTACATTTAATGACAGACTGCATCCAAATCAGGCGCGAATCTCGTGTCGGACTTACTTGCTCTTTTGAATAGTCGGTCAGTGGAAGTTTAATAAATTTATCTCCACCCTCGTGCAAAGTGAAATGGTCTTTTTTAAATCGCGCTCGCACCACTTCACCATCATATTTGATATCAGCATAAAAATCGTTTATATCACAAGCGGCTTTGCGAAATTGAGGATCGCTCGATTTTAGAATTTTGATACCGTCTAGTAATCCCATTGACCTGTACATTTCCAAACAAAAGTCAGAAACGTTATTAGAATTTACGCTTTTAAAAATGTCTATTTGCGGGTGGTCCAAATAGTTTGGCAATTGCATGATAGTTTTATCGTGCCATCCAGATTCTATGCGTTTTAAATAAAGTGGCGAAAATTTGCGCTGAGTTTTATTCTCGAAAGTGAAATTGAGCTTTGCTTCTTCATTTGTTGTGCGATGTCTTAAAATGGTGCGAGTTTCGCGCGGGTCATGGTCGCTGTCGTGATAAAAGAAAACAATCTCGCCACCGATTTCTGATTGTAATTTGCGAGCGGCTGTAATTTTTGCAACAAGAAAGCGCTTAGGAAAAAATCCGCAAGGCTGTTGTCCAAAACAAATTACTGGTGTGCTCATGAGGCGTTCTTCCCGACTGGATTTTTAGTGTTGAGAATTTGTTGAAGCAAAAGGCTCAAAGTAACGCAAACTAAACATCCTATCAGCGGAAACCATAAATAAGACAAAGAACTGCTCAAATATAACCCAATTATAAGTGTTTGTGCCACAATTGCTGCCCAGAAAGTGGCAGTGCCGCCCACCTGTTTGAGAAAAAAGGCTACAACAAACAACGCCAGTAAAACACCATAAAATATCGACCCTAGTATGTTTACTGCTTGAATCAGATTTTCAGAAAAGTTTGCAACCAAGGCGATGATTATCGCAAGTAAACCCCAACCAAAAGTAAACCATTTTGTGGCTTTGACACTTTGAAAATCTGTCGCATTGCGATTGACTTTTTGCAAGTAAAAATCAATTGTAGTACTTGCGCCTAAAGCATTTAATTCAGCTGCTTTTGCAGATAATGCAGCAAGAAGAAATGAAGTTACAAGCAGACCGATAACACCGTGGGGAAGTTCTTTTAGAATAAAAGTGATGAAGACATAGTCTGCATCGTTCGTTTTATTGGACTTTTCTTTTGCTACTTCATCTTCTGCTAAATGCATAATGCGTTGTGAATCTAAATACGAATCCTTTGCTTTTGTAAAAGCTGTTCTGCTCAAAGCTTCGTCTCTATTTTGTTTTGCTTGAAGCCAGGTTTCAAGCGATTCCTTGGTTGATTGATGCGACTTTTTGAACTCTGTCTGAAATGAAGTCAAATTCGCCTTTGAGGTCGAATGGAAAAGCATAGGCGGTTCTTTAAATTGATAAAAAACAAACATTAATACGCCAATCATCAAAATGCCAAACTGCATAGGAATTTTAAATAAAGCATTGAATAAGAGTCCAAGCCTGCTTTCGCGTGTTGAAGAACCTGAAATGTATCTTTGTACTTGTGACTGGTCTGCGCCAAAATACGAAAGCATTAAAAAAGTTCCGCCAAACAAACCCGACCAGATTGTATAACGTTCATTTAAATCTGGCGAAAAGTTAACTGCTTGTAGTTTGCCAAAACCCCCCGCCAGGTGTATGGCATCAGCGAAAGACAGCTCTTGCGGTAGTTTTGCAATCAGTAAACACAAAGCGGTGATCATGCCAGTGAATATGACCATCAATTGATATTTTTGAGTGACAGTAACTGCGTCAGTGCCACCAATCATAGTGTATAGAGTGACTATCAAACCGCAACTTATAATAGTAGTTTGAAGCGACCAGCCAAATACTGTAGATAAAACAATTGCCGGAGCGTATATCGTAAGGCCTGCACCAATGCCGCGTTGTATCAAAAATAAAGATGCACCCAGCAAACGAGTTTTATGGTCGAACCGTTTTTCTAGATATTCGTATGCTGTGTAAACGTTTAATTTGTGGTATTTAGGCAGAAAAAATATTGATATCAAAATCAGAGCGAAAGGCACGCCAAAATAGATTTGCAAAAATCCCAATCCGCTTAAATAGCCCTGACCTGGTGTAGATAGAAAAGTGATGGCACTTGCTTGAGTCGCCATCACTGAAAGTCCAATTGCCCACCAGGGGGTTTGTTTTGCACCTTTCAAATAACTTGAAAGACTATCGCGTTTCCTCGTTTTGAAAATACCGATAGCTGTGATACTAAATATAGTTATTAAAAGGATGCAAGTGTCGAGTTCGTTCATTGCCCGACGGTTCCTAAAAAAAATAATAAAACA
>CAZFKB010000124.1:0-7488 GCA_964519785.1 uncultured Candidatus Obscuribacterales bacterium
GCGGACCGTCTTTGGCGGCTGGTTTTTCGCGGGTTGTTTACCGGATGATTGGAACATTTACTGGAAAGAAAATAACAACAATTAGATAGAGAAATCTAATAAGCCCTTATTTCAGACTTACCCCCTTTTGTCATTTTCAACCGGTTAGAGAGCGACTTTGCCCAATTAGTTCTATGGATAAAGTCCGCGCAATCTTTTCGCTTCAGCAATGGTCGAAACGCCCAACCACAACGCAGCCATTCTGGTTCTGATATTGCGTTCTTGCGACAGAGCAAACACTTTATCGCATGCTTTGCCCATGATTGATTCAAGACGCGAATTGACTTCGTCTTCGGTCCAGAACAATTGCATCAAGCCCTGTACCCACTCGAAATAGCTAACGGTAACTCCGCCAGCATTAGCCAGGATGTCTGGAACTACCATTACGCCTTTTTCTTGCAAATAGAGATCGGCTTCTGGACTGGTTGGACCATTTGCGCCCTCGACCAGAATTTTGGCTTTGATGCGCTCCATGTTTTGTGCATTTACCTGGTTGCCCAATGCCGCTGGAATCAGAATATCGCAAGGCAGCTCGAGTAATTCCTGATTGTTGACTGGTTCTGAATCTTTAAAATTGGCAAGCGATCCATGCTCCTGGGCATATGCCATCAAGCTGGGAATGTCGAGTCCTTTAGAGCTGTAAATACCGCCATAAACATCAGAAACACCGACAATCTTGTAGCCTGCGCTGTGTAAATATTTGGCAGTTATCGAACCTACATTACCAAATCCTTGAACGACTACCTCGGGGGCTTCTTTAGTGAAATTCAAATGCTTGACTGCGCGTCGGGCGCAGTAAGCAACACCGCGTCCGGTAGCTTCATGACGACCAAGCGAGCCGCCGATTGAAATAGGTTTGCCAGTGACAACGCTTGGTACTGTATGACCGACGTTGATACTGTAAGTGTCCATAATCCAGGCCATTGTCTGCTCGTTTGTGTACATGTCTGGAGCAGGAATGTCTTTGTCTGGACCAATCAAGTTGATGATTTCGGAAGTGTAGCGACGGGTCATACGTTCTTTTTCTCCCATGGAAAGATTCCATGGTTCGCAACGCACACCGCCTTTAGCTCCGCCATAAGGCAAGCCCATCAAAGCGCATTTCCAGGTCATTAGCATGGCAAGAGCGGAAACTTCGCCCATGTCTACTTCTGGATGAAAGCGAATGCCACCTTTTGCTGGTCCAAGAGTGACGTCGTGGTGCACTCTATAACCGGTAAAAGTTTTGACCAGACCGTCATCCATGCGCACTGGAATAGTGACAATCAAAGCGCGTTTTGGATAGCGAAGACGTTGGTGCAACTCAGACGCTAACCCCATCGACACAGCTAACTCGTCGAGCTGTCTTTGCGCTCGCAGGAATTCCGGTGTCTCGCACTCCATCTTGGTTACCATTTCCGGGGCGGCAGTGGTCATTGTCGTTGCTCCTAAATAAGTTGTGTCGCAATATGTTACATCCTGCCAACCTATAAAAGTGATATATGCGCCGATATATCTGGTAAAAATATTTTCAATGCAAAGCGTCCCGAAATAGTGTTTGTAGGACTTGACAGAAGTGCCCGAGTTACCCGAGATAGAAACGATAGTCAAGGGATTGCGAAGTGAACTCACTAATGATGTGATATCGCATGCGGTGGTATTGCGCGAAGCATCGATTGGACATCCTTCAAATGAAGATTTCATGCGCCTTTTGCCTGGTCACGGGATTGAACGTGTAAAAAGACGCGGCAAATATATCTTGATTGAATTGTCAGATAAGGCATCTTTGGTGATTCACCTCAAGATGTCTGGCAGACTTTTACTCAAGAAGAAAAAAAGCAAGCAGAATAAATTCTTGCGTGTGTTTCTTACTTTGAAAAGCGGACGCGAACTGCATTTTGAAGACATGCGCGTTTTTGGCAGAATGTGGTACTTCAGCTCGAATCAAAAACCAGCGGACAAAATAAAAGGTCTAAAAACAATGGGTGTAGAGCCGCTTGAAGACCTTGATGTCAAATATTTGAAGCCGATTCTAAAAAAGAAAACGGCGCCAATTAAAAATGTGATTATGGATCAAGCCATCATTGCTGGAGTCGGCAATATTTATGCAGACGAGTCATTATTTCTTGCTGGGATAAAACCTTCTCGCAAAGCCGGTTCGCTCAAAGATGCTGAAATAAAAATACTGATTGAATCAATAATAAAAGTGCTAACCACAGCCATTAGGGCTGGCGGTTCGTCGATGAAAGACTATACCAATCTGGAAGGCGTAAACGGAAACTATATGAGCCAATCATTTGTCTACAGGCGGACTGGTGAAAATTGTCGAAAATGCCAAACTCAAATCGAGCGCGTTAAAATTGGCGGGCGTTCGACCCACTTTTGCCCCCGGTGTCAAAAATAACCAAAAAACAGACCACCCGGCGGGTGGCCTGTCCAAAAGTTCGGTTAAACGGATTATTTGCGTCTGATTATCTGACTAAAGCTCTGGATAGCCAGAAAGCTCTTACCGCTTTGTATGTGCCGATGAGTTTGGTTTTAACAGGTACTGCGTTAACTACAGGAGCAGTCGTGACTGCAGGAGCTACTGTAGGTGTGACTACCAGCGGTCCGCTAGCAAAGGAGCTTGTTGCTATTACTCCTAGGCCCAGAACAGATGCGAGTAGCATTGATCCAACAATTTTCTTTTTCATTCAGGCTTTGCACCTCCGAACTTTGTTCCTTAAATGCTTTGGTCAAATTTACGATTTGCCTTGGGCATTTTGGTATTGACGCCGATTTACTTGTATCCTCTTATTAGCACATAAATGGTCGAGCATATCAACGTCACTATCTTAAAACATACCCCGACAATATTATCTTGACAATAGCTTATCATAGCAGGGAAAGATTAATTAATAGGCTAAACCCCAGTCTTTATACTCAAATTAACTGAGACCATCTTCTTATTAGGAAGTTTTCGGGACGCAAAGCGGAGCAATAAATGGATTACACCCTATTATTCGGCTGTTCGGTCATGGGACTCATGGCTCATGGCTCGACCAAATTTAAATGGCTCGAATGGATCCTGCGCGGACTCATCTGTATTTTCTTTTTGCTAGAACTTAATACTACTCTTAACATGAGAGATTCAGCAGAAAGTTTGACCCCCTGGGCCAGCTCAATTTTATTTTGGATGTCCCTTTTGAGCGGTGCCATTTTACTTTTACCTGTTCGTATCGCTTTCTCATTCTTCTTTACTGTCCTTGATGGCATCGTTTCTTTGCGATTCATCACCGGTCCAGTTAGGCATAAAATGAGCATTTGGGCTTCGATAGTAAACCAGAAGATTTTTCAACCGCAATCAGTTCCGCACATGGTGGGACTTTTCATTTATCTGACCACTTTTGCTTATTTGATGCAGGCAATAAACCCAATCAATATGCAGTTTCCTGCTATTCCACTGCCTGTGCCAATCACGCCCGGACAACTATTTTCTTATCATGGAATAGGTCTTGTGCTCACTTCGCTTTGTGGTGTTGGCATTTTGGTCAAACGAAACTGGCGCGAGGCAATCGCACGTTTGGGTTGGGCGAAGCCTAGCTGGAGACATGTTGCAATTGGAGTCGGGCTGGTAGTTTTCAGTTTTTGTTATGACTTTCTCTGGGCTTATTACACTCATGGCTCGGCCGATGCCGACATGGCAAGCAAAATCTCAAATTACAATTCAACTACTTTTGGCGCTTCCAACAATTTCAGCGCGTCTGTAATACTGGCTCTTGCTACGGCAATATTCGCTGGCGTAGGAGAAGAAACGTTGATGAGAGGCGTTTTGCAGCCAGCTCTTGGAATTTTTCCAGCCGCCGTTTTGCATGGTTTGATGCACGCCCAGTTTACTTACGCTCCAGTTTTAATTATCCAAATTGCTCTTTGGTCAACAGTAATGGGAATAGTTCGTCGCTTTACCAATACAACCACCACTATAATTGGACATGCTGGATTCAATTTAGTCACTACATTTTTGTTCTCGTACAACCCTTGATTTTGATTGTTTCTAAACGGAGTAGATAAATGCCCATTCAAAAAGTGATGCTTGTTGACGACGATCCAGATATTCTGAAAATCGGCAAAATGAGTTTGTCTGGCGTTGGTAAGTGGGAAGTCTGCGTTGCGCTTTCTGGCAAAGAAGCAATCAAAATGGCAGTGGAGCAAAAGCCCGATCTTGTCATCATTGATACTTCAATGCCAGAAATAGACGGCGTTACTACTCTTGGACAAATAAAGAGTCTGCCCAATTTTCAAAATGTTCCTGTCTTTATGACTACTACTCGAGTCGAACAGGGTGAAGAAGTTTTCTATCAATCACGCGGCGCAAGTGGTTTGATAGCGAAGCCTTTCAATCCCAAAACTCTGCCACAAGAAATAATGTCAAAGCTTGCAAGCCTGAATACTTAAGCAGGTTTGCCCCAGTACCAGCCCTGTCCGTAGACGACGCCCATGTCTATGAGCAAGTCTAATTCTTCGCGACACTCTATACCTTCTGCAATTAGCTCGGAACCCAGTGCATTCACTACTTTGACCAAGCGGCGCAAGAGGCGCTCCTTATTTGGCTCTTGAGCAATACCGGACACATATTTGCGGTCGATTTTTACTATATTTGGCTCAAGAATGATCAAGCTCTCAAGCGAGCTTCGACCAAAGCCTACGTCGTCTATAGCAACCAGTACTCCGTGATTTTTGAGCTCGGCAACATGGTCTCGCAAATAGGTCGGGTCGCCAATGAATTGTTGCTCGCTAATCTCGACACAGTACTGTGTCTTGCTTGTGCCCTCCGGAAATAGCGTCATAAGCCGGTCTATCGGAGTGTCGATAATAGTGGAAGGGAATAAATTGACGTGGAATCTCAATGTTTGATCATAACGCTCTTCGGTTGTTGCGTTCAAACAAGTTTTCAAACAGCGCAAATCAACGATGGTTAGCAGGTTGTATTCGACACTGACTCTAAAGAGGTCATCAGGCATCTCGAAGGCACCTTTAGGACCGCGGCTTAGAATTTCGTATCCCATGACCTTTTCATCAGCTAATTGCAGAATAGGCATTGAGACTGCTCTGAAGCAATCGCCTTTGCGAAGTTTCTGAGTCAACTCCTCAAGAGCGTCGAGGTCGGCTTCTGGTTTGTGTTTTTCGCCAGAAGAGACTCGGTTTTTACCCATCATTTTACTTTCACGAACGGCGAGGCGCCCCAGCGAAAGTATTTCTTCGATCGAACAAAATTCATAAGGTAATGTGAGTACACCAAGGCTGGCTGTGATTCTTATCGTTTCTGATGCCAGTCGCAGGGGACTTTCGGCTACGCCAAGGCGCATTTTTTCTGCTACTAGCATGCTTTCTGCATAACGAGTGTCAGGCAATATGATTAAAAATTCGTCGCTGCCTATGCGTGCGATATGATCTGTTGGGCGAATTTTTTCCTGGATTCGTTTTGAAGCTTCTTTCAAAACTACGTCGCCGACTCCATGTCCTAACTGAGCATTGATTCTGTTGAAGTCATCCAGGTCTACAAGAACGGCTCCCAGAGTCCAGCCGCCACGACGTGCACGTTCGAATTCGTTTTGAAGTGCCACTTCTAAGCCTGCTACATTGAGACATTCTGTGAGCGGATCTGTGTGCAACAAATTAGTAAGTTTTGCAGAAGCTTGATTCAATTTAGTAGATGCTTCTTGCAATGCGTCTTCGGTTCGTTTGATGTCGATTGCGTATTTGAGCGATTGCATCAAAAGCGAGGAGTCGATTTTGTCTTTGTCTAAATAGTCTTGAGCCCCGCATTTTACCGCTTCAGCGTGTACTGCTTCGCCATTCTTTGCACCCAGAACTACTATAGGAATAGAACTCTTTTTGCGCACTTCTTCTACTGCGCCCATTCCATTTTTATCTTGCGATACTCCAAGCAGGAGCACGTCGTATGAATCTTCGTCCAGGCGCTTTAAGCCTTGATTGAGTTCTTCGCTCACATCCATTGAGTAGTCTTTGCCTGGCGCTTTGTCCAGGACATTTCCCACCATGCTGGCGAGAGACTCATTATTTTCGATTAGGAGGACTTTGGTTTTCTTATCACCCATTAACGTCACCGAGATTCCGAAATATCAAAAGGAAGGACTTATGTAGTAAGGTAAGGTTCGCCTTATCCAAGGGTTCCCAAGGGACACAATTCCCAGTTTTACAAAGTATGAAACTTATTTGAGCGACCGATATATTATGAACGCCCCAGAACAGAGTCCCCAACAAGGAATTAACCCCCGCTCCGGTTGGATCAAACATGTTATCGCCCTGATTTTTGGTGTGGTCCTTTTATGGTTGGCATTTAGAGGATGCAATTTTGCCGAAATCTGGAACTATGCAAAGAGCGTTAATCCTATTTATTTGTTGTTGATCTTTTTGAGTGGAATTGCCAGTCACTTTCTGCGTGCATGGCGATGGATCTTTCTACTCAAACCGCTAGTGCCTGAAAACAAAAATCCAGGTCTCTGGAATTCCTTTTGCTCGGTCGTTTATGGCTATGCTGTAAATGCTGTCATTCCAAAAGGTGGAGAAATCGTTCGCATGGTATCCATGAGCAAGATGGAAAATCTTCCCTGGGCAGGAGTGCTTCCAACTCTACTTATAGATAGATTGTTAGACGTGTTGTGTCTTGCGATTATGACCGGACTTACACTGACAATATTGCCTGATTCGGTGAAAACTGCAATGCCGTGGATAACTACAGTTGGTTTTCCGATGCTTGGAGGAGCGCTTTTAGCCTTGATCTTCTTGCCGAAGTTGTCACCAATTATGCGTTGGTTCATCAAGCTTTCGTTTGTGCAAAAGTTTTTGCCAGATTCAATCAAAAACAAAATTGGCGAGCTTATGGACCAGTTTGAAAAAGGTTCTTCGGGTGTAGCAAATCCAGTGATGTACCCGATTATCACTTTACAGACAGTACTTATGTGGGCTCTTTACTGGGCGAATTTTTACTTGATGGTTTATGGATTTGATCTGCAAAACAAAGTCAAACTTGTCGATACTGTGATTGTTTTTACTATCGGTTCTGTAAGCAACTTTATTCCTACACCCGGCAGTGTAGGCGGGTTTCACGTGTTTGTAAAAGAGAGTTTGATGCTGACTTCAGGTGTCAATCCCGATCAAGCCATGGCGTTTGCGACAGTTTTGCATTTGATGTGTTATATGGTGACCACCTTCATTCCGGCCGGGATCTGCTATTTAGTAAACATGCTAAATTCGCGCAAGGAAGGATCCGCTATCTGATTTAGTAAGCCACTAAATTTGGTGCGGGGTAAATGTGTCATTTCCAAAACATTTTATGAAAAAGTTTTAGAAAAACATCACCTTTTTATGCAGAATTTGTAAGAATAAAAGTAGAGCCAATTCGTTCGCGAAACTCGTCTAAGAAATTAGGATCGAGACGTGGAGTGCTGTCCATTTGAGTACGTCTGT
>CAZFKB010000125.1:0-7477 GCA_964519785.1 uncultured Candidatus Obscuribacterales bacterium
CATATAGCGACGGGTCATCATCCGGCTTATTCTTTTTCACTGGCTCAGGCTCAGTCGGGGCTGGCACAAATTCACCTTTGTGATTAATGTACTTAGAATCATTTTCGCTTTCAGCAATCAAAGTCACCTTGGCTTTGCCATTCTTGAAAGCGTCTGCATATTTGAACTTTTTATCGATAACAGTCTTTCCGCTGGCATCAATATATGAAAATGTATTGTCGGGAGCAAAGGCTGCAATACAGTAAACACCACTGATAATGCAACATGCCAACTGACAGACCATCAAAGAACAGACACCAAATACGGTGCCTCTCTTGCTTTCAATTTCAAAAATGCCAAGCATCTTATAAAGACTAATCAACAAATAATTAGCAACAAAGAAAATAAGCGCAGTACCACCAAGCGAAAGAGCAAAAATCCATGGCACAGCGGCAAGCCCGCCTCCAAGAGCAGTTATTACACTTGTGATTGTGGCAGCGTAAAGCGCGACAGCAAATCCCAAAGCAGTAGCTATGCCTTGAAGAGGAACGAAAACTATTCCACCGATTATTTTGTGCTTGGCTAAACTAAAGCCAGGTAACCTGGGAAAAACCAAAAAGTAGACCAGCAGAGTGCCGAGAACCACTGAAGACAAACAAATTGCTATTGGAATTAAGGGATTCATCCCCCAATATTAACATGAACCCCTCAAATACCCAGATTTGGTACTAGGCCTTTTTAATTACAGGAGGAACCCAGTCACCATTTAAAACTGATTCAAAGGGAGCATACAATCTCATTGTCACCCCAAGTGCTCCAGAAGCAGGTGCAGGGAGCCAGTTTGCTTCTTTGTCTTTGCCAGGATTTTTATTTTGAATATAAAGATCTAGCGAACCATCATTATTTTTCTGGAAATTCATCCAGGAACTGACTGCAAACCGATTCAATTCGTTTGCGACTTGAAATCCAGCAGCATCGTACATAGTGACGGACCAGAATGCATGCACTGGCGGCATTGACTCTTTATCGAAATGGATTACGTAATTCTTCTCACCCATGAGCACGTCGCCATCTGAGTCAGCCAAATTCAAAGGATAAACAGCATCTTCGGGTTGATTTGCTCCAAGCCCAACCATCGAAACTATTGCGCGTTTCAAATAATTGTTTCCATATACACCCATCGACTCGGTATTCATGGACCAACCATTAACAAGCCTTCCCATCGATTTAACTTTATCTAGCATGAGCTTGAGACTGTCATTGGCTCCGCGTGCGAATTCAGCCTTAATTGTGGGGTCCAAAATGTCTAAGTCAAATTTATCTCCCGCTTCAAATCCAAGCATTTTGAGACTGGCGATGATAGACCAATCGGTTGGATGTGGCGGGTTTAATTGAAGTAGTTTGGCTGCCATAGCAAAATAATTTTCCACACTCATCGAATTAACAAAATCGAGAGGCGGCGTTTTCATGTCGACACTCTTATCGATCTCAAAAGACGGCACCATATTTGATGCACCGCCATAACAGGATAGAGGTGTTATTTGTAGCGCATCCTGAATTGCATGCACACTTGCATAATCATTTGGTCCGTCAGTTTTGATCCTTCCAATTATCCATACAAATGGAGTTGGAGCCAGTATCGATTCAACACCCTCTGGTAAGTTCCCGCTCCAGTTTGGAGGAATAATTGCATAGTTTTGACCAGCAGTTCCTGTAGTACGCCAGCCTGGTGAAGCAAAAACATCTGACCACATATCAAGCATCGGCAACAAATAATAACGACTCTGCGTATCTGGTATCGAGATGATAAGAGGTTCTTTGCGCAGGTCGAGCCACGCAGTACTATACAAAGTATCAAAATTAGGTCTTACCACAACTTTGAAATCGGCTTCAGGAAAAGCTTTTGCATGACTAAATGTATTCGATGGCCCATAACCAATTTTCTGCCCAGCAGGAAGGTTGGTCATTTGTCTGCGCGTTACCTCCATTGTAATTAACGGATAGAAGTAACAATAAGCTTGTAAGCCAATTTCGTATGCTTGCTCAGGACGGATTTTTGCAGATGCAAAGGTAGATGTGGTCATTTCGTCTCCACGCTTTAGTTTGAGTTAAATAGGCATCAATTTTAGCATCTCCATCTTAGGTAGGAGGTACCTCTAAGTGCATTTTTCTATACTTGAAAAGATAGTCAGTAAAGGAAACAATCATGAAAGAAAAAAGTGAAATCGCAGGACTTTGGCACAACCAACATAAATCCGAAATTGACTTCAGTCAAAGCGCAAATGGTCAAATTACCGGTGTTTTCAAAACGCACACCGAAAATGGTCATAAAGATTATCCGTTGACAGGCTATGCTCACGACGACGTCATAGCATTTTGCGTCAATTTCATAGAGCACGGATCCGTGACTGCATGGGTCGGTCAGATCAATCAAGAAAAAGGAAAACCCGTATTCAATACACTCTGGCACATGTCGGTCGAAATGGGCAAACTGGATTCAAACGACGACCGTTCGTGGAAATCCATTCTTTCTGGCTCTGACAAATTTCACAGAGGTCCAGCCATTTTACAAAACGGCGATAACGAAGGTGAAACTCAGGCGATTAGTCAGTATCCACCTTACCTTTATGGCACCCGCAAAATTTCAGTATATTAAGAGATTCATTTTTGCTCAATCGTAGTCGCCCTATTCCAGGGCAACTGCGAAAGCAAAAGCATAATGACACTATTTTTGGTGAATGCAGAAATAGCCATTTCCAAAGACAATAACGCAGGCAAAAATATCCAGCTTGAACTAACTGAATAAGCAAGCAAAATGCTTATGAACAAAATGAGTCCTGCTGCTAATCGAAACTGTCTATCCAATGACCACATTTACTGAATCCTCGCTGGTGACTTCATTAATAACTTCTGTTACAAGACTTGCTTCATTACTTGCTCGTACACTTATATGACACCATTTGCAATATCGTTCTTACTTGAAGATTAACGTTTGCAATACACTAGAACATCATTCTAGAGATACAAAAAGAACATCCAGAAGGCTGATTTAATCAGGTAGGCAAAAAGTTATTCTATGAATGGAACCAACGATTAGAACTTAAGATTTTTCCGGCAATTGGCCGAAACAGGCGCCGGAACACACCGGATAGGCAAGGTTTAAAAGCATCAGCTTCCTTGCCTATCCACTAACATCCATTAAGGGGAAAGCAATGACTTTTATCAATCGAACCGATGCTGGAGTTCAGCTTGCAGAAAAGGTAGAAAATTATGTGAGCGAAAATAAGATAGATAAAACAGACATACTTGTTGTCGGACTTCCTAAAGGAGGAGTGGTGGTTGCCCTTGAAGTGGCAAGGAAATTGAGTTGTCCAGTAGACGTATTGGTTTCAAAAAAACTTGCGTATCCCAACAAACCCGAATTAGCTATAGGTGCTGTTTCCTCAGACGGTCTTACAGTCCTGAATAATGATTTGCCTAAGAATCGTCCCTGGCAGCATTATATTGAAGGGCAAGAAGAAGAGCTTTTACACCTGAGCAAAACAATAGAAAACAAACTCTATAAATTGTCTCAACGCAACAAGCCATTGTATAGAGGTAAAACTGTAATCGTTGTCGATGATGGTATTGCCACTGGAATGACAGCTGTTTCAGCACTCAAAACAGCAAGAAAACGCGGTGCAAAATCAGTCATTCTGGCAGTTCCTATTATGAGTCTTGCTAACAGAGATTTTTTGAGTGACAACTGCGACGCCTTAATAAACATTTCTGCTCCAGAATATTTAGTTTCGGTCAGTCACTATTATCTCGATTTCAGACCAATACCAGAAGAATTTGTGCTCGATGCCATGAAAGAAAGTGAAGGGTTTGCAGCTTATGCAGTAAGTAGTAACTGATTAAATTGCGATAGGTGAAAAACATGAAAGTATTAGTTGCATTAGACGATTCGCCCTTCTCCAAAGAAGTGATCCACTCTTTATTATCCAGACCATGGTCTGAGAAAACTAATTTTAAATTACTCAACGTTATTGAACCTATGTGTTTATCGCCTAATGAGTATGATTCTAAAGAGTTGCAAGAATCACTCAAAAAAATGAACGAACTTAGAAAGGAAGCAGCTGAGAAATTCTGCGACCATACTCAAAAACAAATATCTAAACATTTTCCCCACAGTAAAGTGACTTTCGAGATCCGACAAGGAGCAGCTAAAAGCGAAATAGTCAACGCTGCCATTGATTGGAAAGCAGACAAAATTCTAATTGGTGCGCACGGTCGAGATGTCTGCCCGCACAATCTGATAGGAAGTGTCTCAAGAGCAGTAGTGCATTCAGCGCCTTGTACTGTAGAAGTCGTTCGAGTACATGAATTAGCTAGCAAATAATACTTATTAAGCCACGTCCGACGCTTTTTCAGCTAATGCTTCTTGAGTGGGACGAACCACTAACACAGGTCTATCAGCGTGACCACAGACAGCCTGAGAAACGCTTCCCAGAAAGAATTTGCTAAAACCTTTGCGTCCGTGTGACCCTACAATAATAAGATCGGCGCCCCAGTTCTTAGCATCATCTAGTATCGCAGTTTTTGCAAAGTCTTCATAAACAGCTTTCTCGACTGTACCGCCTTCTAAGCTCGATAAGATATCCGCCTCTAATTTGTCGAGCAATACTTTGCCACTTTCAAGATGAACCTTTACTACATCAGTCAACACTGGTGCTGGAGCAAAACTCATATAGTTGTCGACTAAGAGAGGTTCGACGATATGCACTAATCTGATTTGCGCGTTTTTAATCCAACCCAGGGTATGCAAAAAGTTGAATATGCAATTACCGAAAAACTCGTCTTCAACTGCAATAAGTACTTTCATTCTCTGATTCACCATTAGACTCTACCTCATAAGTGTATTGCTTTGGTCACTAATTTGTCTCGTCCCAGAGTGTGAAATTCATTCATCCTGCAAGTTGATGATCGTAAGGCGACATTGATTCAGAATCAGAAAAGTTACTCCAGGGAAGAAATAATGAAATTATCATTCGCCATCATAATTGGTTGCACTGCATTGCTTGCATACCCCGCTCAAGCAAAGACTCATGAAGGCGCAACAGAAATTGAAAAACAAGGATGCATGAATTGTCATTCACTTGACGGTGAAGGAGGTTTGATTGGTCCGCCGCTCGACAATATCAAAGAATTTCGCTCAAAAGATTTCATTCAAAACAAACTGACAACTAAGAGCAAACAAAAAACAAAGAAGTCTCATGTTTACCCGACACCAGCAGACTTAATGAATCACGTCGTACTAAAGGAAGAAACAGCTAAAAGGATTGTAGATTATTTATACGATTACCAGAGCAAAGCGAAATGGCAAGCCAAAGGTCACGGCACTTTAGATAAAGACGAAGTGCCCCTTGGCGCTAGTTTCAAGCCACATGCTGTGTCAAAAGAAAGTCGCCTTGGATTAGCTTTATATAGAGATCATGGGTGTGCTGCCTGTCATTCAGTCAATATGATTGGTGGCCGATTAGGTCCAGCTTTAGACGGTGTAGGAGCAAGACGAAGTCGCAAATTCATTGAAAATAGAATCAGTACCGGTGCAACCGTTACATACGGAGATAAAGAGTTCAAACCCTCGGCTTACATAATGCCTTCAATGAATTTATCTCAAAAAGATGTGCGGTTGCTTACTGATTTTCTGCTTACCCTGCCAGCTAAAGAGAGTGATTAGAAGCTCTCTAACTGTATTTTAGCGTTATTTCCTGTTCTGCTTGCAACCAGTCTTCTACATCAAAACCATGTGTACACCCGCGCTCAACAAAAAGTTGATAAGCCCTAATCGCGGTTTCTCGAGCGACCAATTCCGGATGTACCCCAGTTTCCAATTCTGGAGCCTGAATTTTGTCTTTGAGTTTCTTTTCTTTAAGCTTGGTCTTCATTAGAACTTCTCCTGCTCTTTCTTATTTCTTAGTTTACACAAGCAGTTTTTTAACTAACGTCGCCTCTTGGAGCTAGTAATTATCATCCCTTAGGATGATTAATGCACTTACACTTTCAGTCGCTGGCTGGATAGCTATTAGGCTAGTAAACGAATAACCTGTGAGTATCGCCGACCATAGAATCTAGGTAGGACAAAATGAAACCCCGGCTGCTTCTGGCGCTTTCTGGAACCAAACAATCACTTTTTGCTAGTGAATTAGCCTTTAAACTAGCAATCAAAACCGAATCGTCTATCACAGCTCAACACGTTATAGACACATACACTAGCTATGAATTTTTAAAAAACGACCAACCAGGATTATTGAAAAGCGACCTTTACAACCAGGCTTATTTGCATTTGAAAAAATCTCAAAAACTAATTGCTGACGAGTTAATGGCAAACTGGCAAAGCTTAGCCGACAGACAAGAAGTTGAATATAAAACCTTTATTGATGAAGGAAACCCGGTAAAAGAGATTTGCAAAAGAGCAAAAAACTATGACCTGGTAATACTTGGTCACCGCCAAAGAGTATACGAAGCAACTAGCGAAGATCCCTGGCACGGGATCAAATACACTGTAGCAGAAGGTCTTGCCCACGACTGTACTAAACCAGTCTTGATTGTCCAGAAACCAGTACTTCAACTGTGGAAAAAAGTGGTTATGCTAGAAACTGGCAACTATAAAAACGAAAAATTCTTGGAAGCTTGCAAAGGAATGTCTCAAGCTCTTGGCGCGCGAACAGTAACAAAAGAATTAGTCGATATTTCCAGGCACGACGCTCGTGCACTACTTGTAATACCAACACGTATGGTCGATTCAAAAAGAGTTTCTATTCTTGGAGAGCCAGCCGAGTCATATGTGCGGCGGCTTTCATTGCCAGCCATTTTGCTCTGGCCTGAAGAATCGGCTTATTCGCTTGAACAGTTAGACAATGACATTACAACAGAGGTCAATTATGAAAGTTCTTATTCCAGTAGATGATAAACAGTACGCCAAAGCCATTAGCGAATTCGTAGGTAATCATGCATGGCCAGACAATGTTGAATTCAAACTCTTATTCGTTTATGAATCAATGCTCTTGCAAGAAGTAGTTACACCACAAGCCTTCCAGCAACTAGAAGAAGCATCAGAATACAGACAATCGTTTGGTCGCTCGCTCATCATGGACATAGGGACCCAGTTAAGACTGAAATACCCAAATGCAAAAATAGAAGAAAGATTGCAAGAAGGAGAGCCCAAGCTAGTTATTTTAGACATCATAAAAGAATGGAAGCCCGATCTGGTAGTTATGGGCTCGCACAAAAAAGGTGTAGTAGAAAGATTTCTTTTAGGCAGCGTATCATTAGCGGTCCTTACTCACGCACCATGTTCGGTGATGACAATCAAAATCCCAAAGGGAACTGAAACACATGAACAATCTCATGCATCAGTATCTGAACAAGCAGAAAAAGAAATAGCAGCCAAACTATAACTCGAGCATAACCGGGCAACGCTCGGCAAAAATCCTACAGCTTTGGTCAACGTCGT
>CAZFKB010000126.1:0-7311 GCA_964519785.1 uncultured Candidatus Obscuribacterales bacterium
TGTATCGAGAAAAGGCGCTTAAGTCATTGAATAAAAAATTGAATTCTGTTCTGCCAGTTTTGGTCGCAGTTGGGTTTGCTCTAGGAAGCAATAGTGCATTTGCAGAACAACCAAAAGGTCATCATGACCTTGTCCAACCTGCTTCTGCTAGTGCCAAACCCGCAAATGCCCAACCTGGTGTTCCAGCACCTGTAAAAGTTACGTCCCCAGGCGGATATGGACACAAAGAAGGGCTTGAATTTAGTAAGACTCCCGAGTACAAGAAAGAATTTGACAAAGCAATTGAGTCAGCCAAACTGCATTGTATCGAATACGCCAAAGCCAATCCCAATTCGCTGAACAAAGCGATAATCTCCGACCTCGATGAAACCTTGCTCGACAATCGTCCTTACTTTCAAGACGTCAAAAAAGACTTTACCTGGTCAGATTTTGAAAAATGGGTATTCAAGGCTAAAGCGCCAAACCTGCCTGCCACGGCTGAGTTTTTGAAATGGGCTCGTGATCAAGGTTTTGCCATAATTTTCCTTACTGGTCGTCCGGAAAATATGCGAGTGGTGACCACTGCCAATTTGATCAAGAACAAAGTAGCGTACGATGGTTTGTATATGCGCGGCGACGATGATAAACGTCCGGCAAGTAAATTCAAAGCCGAGGTGCGCAAAAAAATTGAATCGATGGGATACAAAATAGTCGTCAATATCGGCGACCAAGACTCAGACTTGGCGGGGGGCTTCGCTATTGATGGCGAAAAACTTCCCAATAAATTGTATTTTGTCCAGTAGAAGAATTGCCTCCAGTTTTAGCCAACTACTATCTGACCTACAAATGTAATTCGCGCTGTACTTATTGCGATATTCCGGTTAAGCCCGAGAATATTCCAATCAAAGAAGTGGCGCCAGAAGTCATTATCGAAAACTTGCACGCTCTAAAAAGATTGGGCGTGAAAGTGGTCGACTTCACCGGTGGCGAACCGCTTCTATACAAGCATTTGCCTTTAGTGCTGAAAGAAGCCAAACGACTCGGTTTCTTTACAAGTGTCGCAAATACAGGAACCCTTTATCCAAATAAGGCTGAGTCTCTGCGCGGTTTAATAGATGACCTCAAATTTTCTCTTTCGACTATCGAGCCTGATTTTTATCAAACTGAACGTGGTATCGCGGGTTTTCACAAAGTAATCGAAAGTCTCAAGATTGCAAAGTCGCTTGGTGAGCGTCCTTCTATAATTGCAACTGCCACGCCTCAGTCTTTAGCTGGGATGGAAGACGTTATTGGACTTGCGCAAGAAATGGGAGTAGTAGTCCTTCTTGGTCCGGTGTTCGACTTTTGCGACAATGAATTATTGCAAGCTCAAGGTATCGAAGAGATTCACCGCCTGGCGCGTTATGACAATGTTTGCGTTAACTGGGCTTTTACTCAGTTCTTTCTTGATGGTGGCAATGACATTGCAAAACCCAGGTGTAAAGCTATTTCATCTACGATCGTGGTATCACCTGACGATCATCTTTTACTGCCGTGCTATCACATGCACGATGAGCGTCTTAAAATAAAACATGAGGGCGGTCGCTCGAACCTTGATGAAATTTGGCATAGCACTCATGTTCAAAAAAAGAAGCGCGAAGAAGGCTCCTGGAGTTTTTGTCAGGGATGCACTATCTGGTGCTATTTCGAAGCTTCTTTTTTATGGCCACCAGACAAATATTTTTTGCTCAACTTGAAAAGTAAATGGCGCTGGGGCAATCAGAAATTGAAACAGCTGGTCGAGCAAAAATCCGGATTGTCACTTACTCGCAAACTGGCAGGCGACAAAGACAAAATTATGAAGGCAATCTCTACAAATCCACTAAATTCTGCTCCCCAGAAACCTACTGCCGAAATTATTTGCTAGAATGATGGTCTTGCATGTTTTGCAAGGTTACGGGGCGTTAGCGCAGTTGGTAGCGCGCTTCAATGGCATTGAAGAGGTCACCAGTTCGACCCTGGTACGCTCCACCATTTAAATGACAGGCTTTCGATTGCGAAAGCCTGTTTTGTCTTTAAAATCCGGAAGTCGTGTGCTGACGAGGTTTTTTAAGGATTTGAATTTGAGAATTGAGTGCCTTTTTTGCGTTTGAGTTAAATGAAAGTTTTATGGGAAGAAAAGCTTTCACTTTACAAGGCAAGCATTCGGGGATGCAAGCCTCGTTAAAAAATCGCCATTTTATTTCGGTTGTTAAGAGCGTGTCGGTTAGTAAGGCATGAAAACAAGACGTTTCACTTCGGTCTCGATATAACCGTTTTTATGCAATTTCAGGCTGCGATAACCAGGCGGTTTATAGTCCAGTTTGATACCTGTTTCATTGGGAGTAAACTGCGCACATGTAGACGGCGTCGACATCAAAGTGACATCGCGTCTTTGTGAATATGACTGCTGATGCACGTGTCCCCACATAACACCGCGTACATTGGCATGTGCGTCTACGACGGCAAAAAATTCTTTTGGATTCTGCAAAATATATTTGTCGAACCGGTCAGGGTCCATGTTCACTGGATTGTGGTGCATGCAAATTAGCGCATGTTTTTCACTGTGCAAGCTAAGTAAAGACTTGAGTCTGTTTAGTTCTTCTTGAGAAAGGTTGCCTTCTTGTTTGCCATCAATTTTTGAGTTGAGCAAGACAATTAGCCAATTTTCCAATACAAATTCACGCTCGTTTTTAAAAAGTGGATACTCTTCAAATACTTCGCGGGCCATATTGGCATTGTCGTGATTGCCAAATAGATAGTAGACAGGCTTGTTTAGCGAGCTAAGAAGTTCTGCAAGGCGTCTATATGAGCCTGCTGATTCATCTTCTGATAAATCGCCAGTGAGTACGACAAGGTCATATAGAGCTTCTTGCTTTTTGACCAGTTCGATTACATGTTTCAAACTTTCAAAAGTATTAAAGCCGAAAAGTATCGGCTCGTCATCTTCGCTTGCACTTGGAGCAAATAAATGAGTGTCGGTGATTTGCAAGATTTTCATAAAGCGTCCACAATATTGCCTGTGTTGAGGTCTTTCACCATCTTTTTATCTAGCACAATAGCGGTTTTGCCTCTATTGGCAGCATTTTGCGCTCCGGAAGCAATTGCGCAAAGCCAGAGCCAGTTGCATATAGTCTATCCCAAAGATGGCGCCAGTATCGAGGCTCCTTCCACTTTTGTGATTGGCAACACCACGCCTGGCAATCAAGTATCGGTTAATGCTCAACCGATAATGGTAAACGCTCAAGGTTTATTTGCAGGGGTAATCAAGCTAAAACCAGGTCAAAATTCTTTTAGCTTGAAATCGGGTGATGCTGTCCAGGAATTAAAGATAAAACGTCCAGAACCGCGAAAACCTATTGACTCGACAGTCTGGACAATCGATGAGAAATCTGCCGAACCCAAAGAGTCACTTGGACTTGTTGTGGGCGACGTGGTTACTTTCAAAATCAGGGCTACACCAGGTTCACAGGTAAGCGTATTGCTTGAAAACAGAGTAATTGCCTTGCAGGCTAAAGCAAGTTCTGATGTGAAAATCGACTACGGCAAAATAATTTCAAAAACGGCTCCTGCAGGCGATATTTATGTTGGTTATTACAAAATTCAGGCGCAGGATCAGTTTCAGGGCGCAAGACCAAAATTTGTCGTAAAAAAAGACGGCAAAGAATTGAGTTGTGTATCAGCTGCTGCACTGTCTGTGGTGCTGCAACCACGTCTAGCTGAGACAATTCATGAGCAGACAATCGTTCGTGCAGGTCCTGGACAAGCGCGTCTCACTCCGCTTCCAGCTGGAGTCAAGCTTGTTGTAGATGGATATCGAGGCAAAGATATTCGTTTAAGATGGGCTGAAAATAAACACGTTTTTATCGAAGCCAAAGATTTGCGGTTTAGTTTAGAACCACATGCAGTATCGGGGCAGTATCCAAGCTCGGCAGTAAAGTCGGTCAATATCGAGCAAGATTCTTATGGCGATAAAGTCATATTGCCGCTCACAGAGCGTTTACCCTTTGAAATTGAGCAGTTTTTGAAGCCTAATCGCTTGGTGGTTAAAGTATATGGTGCCACAGCCGATACAGACTGGTCGTCGCAAGAACATTCATCGGCGTTCGAGGGTAGCGACTCTAACATTGCCCGTAACGGTCAGGTGCATGGTACCAGCTGGAAACAGCTTGCAGATGGAGTTTACGAACTCACAATCAATATTGCAGGTAATCGCCAGTGGGGCTATTATCCTGAATACGAAGGCGAAAATCTTGTTATTCATGTCCGCGACCCAATTAAGTTAAAGGCCGATTCTCAAGGCAGTTTGACTGGACTTAAAATCTGTGTCGATCCAGGGCATGGCGGAGCTCAGCCAGGAGCTTCTTCTTGTGCAGGCATAAGCGAAGCAGAAATAAATTTGAAAATTGGGCTCAAATTGAAAGACATTCTGGAAAAATATGGTGCTACCGTTATCATGACTCGCACCACAGATGTTGATGTGGACCTGGCTGCTCGTTGTGAAATCGCTCGCAAAGCCGGTGCACAAATGCTCTTATCGGTTCACAATAACTCGCTTCCAGACGGTCGCAACCCCATAAAAGAGCACGGCTCATCGACTTATTTCTATCATCCCCAATCTGTCGAGCTTGCTCAGACTTTAAAAAATAAACTGCTGCAATATCTTGGATTTCCAGATATTGGCTCTCGCTACCAAAACCTGGCACTCACTCGTCCCAGTGAAATGCCAGCCGTGCTTGCCGAAATTGGTTTTGTCATAAACCCAGACGAATGTGCACAATTAATCCAGCCAGAAGTGCAGGAGAAAGCAGCGAAGGCATTAGCCGATGGAATTGTCGAATATCTGGGTAAACCGCAATGAGACCCAAAAGAATCATAGTAAATGTCGGCAATTCGCGCACCACATGGGCTATTTTCAGTGGCGACGACTTAATAAAATCCTGGAGCAATCCAACAACACAATCGCGCTCGCAAGCACCAGATATTGCATCTGACCTTGATGAAGGACTAAATGGCGAAGCAATAGAAAATCAAATTGTCTATGTATGTTCGGTGGTGCCGTCGGCGTCTCTTGCGTTAATCGAAGCATTGCACGAACACGGTTTCGACCCCCGCGAAATCAGGCTCGACATGCAAAAAGGTATAAGCAAGCTTTATCCTACGTTTGGCACAGACCGTCTAGCGAATTGTTATGCAGCATATAAAATCTATGGCTCAGATTGCGACAATTTGCTCATTTTAGATTTTGGCACTGCCACCACTATAAGTGCTGTCAATTCTCAAGGCGAATTTCTTGGTGGCATGATAACGCTTGGCTTTCAAGATACTCTATCAACTATTGGAAAGCGGCTCGAGCAGCTACCTGTAATCGATTACGACGGTTCAGGCGAAAGAGTATTCGACAATGTCAGTCCGTTGTCTAACTCGACTCGCGATTCTATATTTGCTGGTGCCTTATACTCGCAACTCGGTACAGTCGAGAAATGGACACGAAAATGCAAGCAAGAGCTGCAAGGAAAGACAATCGTAGTCGCAACTGGCGGCTTGAGTCGTTATATCGGTCAACACCTTGAGCCAGGCACTATTGATGCTTTCGACAAAGAACTGACCCTGAAAGGGGTTAATTTTATTGCCCAGGAACTCGAGGCGGAAGTGGTCCCAGCGGATCTAAGTTGAAGCACTTCTCTAATTCGCTTCTATACATAGGATTTGTGAGCGCATCATAGGAGTACAGCTCATCAACCCAGTAACTTTGTTCTTGCCCTTGTAATTTTTCAATGCGCTGTTTGAGTTTCAGTGACAGAATTTGGTCTTGCATCCGCGCCCTTTTCTAGTGATTTGGTAAATGTTCTAACTGAGAAACAAAATGTAACTTCGACTACTAATAGTCTAATTTCTCAAATGAATCAGACAATACTTGACTTCCGGGGTAAAAGGCGCCAAACTTTGATAACGCCCACATCTTCGGGCTTTGAGGGAACCTAAACTTTGACAGATAATTGAGGTCTCTATCGCATGGATGCTTTACCCTAAGCGCATACGGAGCGGATATAGAGGATGAAAAACTATATCTAGCACACCTCTGTAAAAGCTATGGAGTGGCAAAATAAGTCATTATACGCAACTAATGGTAGTATGGATTCAAAGGAAGAAGTGAGGAAAAAAGAGAATGAACCTTAAACTTCGCCTCGAAAGACTGTGTGACGGACGTAGCTGGGCCCGCCTGCATTTTCCTGATGGAACCACACTTACAGGTCGTGTGCTTCGAATCGGGCAAGATTACGTCGAAATTGAATCATACGGTGAAGCGGACAAACCGCAAAAACGCGAGTACTCTAAGCATCTGGTACCTTTGAACCTGGTGAAATTTATTACAATAGAGTCTTCGTCCTTTGCTGAAGCCGAACGCCGTCGTTTAGACTATGCTTCCCAAATGGAATTTTCTAACGAAACTGCAGATTCAATGCCGGAGCTGGAGAGGTAAATACTAGAGTTATAGTCGTTGGGGCCGGTCTTGGTGGTCTTGCTGCCGCCATTTCTCTGCGTAAAGTCAATTTTGAAGTCGATATATACGAAAAAGCACCAAGCTTACAAGAAGCTGGTGCGGGCATAGTTTTATATCCAAACGCAGTCAATGCACTCAAGCAAATGGACGTTTATGACGATATTGCCAAAGTGGCAAGTTTTCCAACCCTTGGCAGATATTTAAATTCAAAAGGCAAAGTGCTTGTCGAAATGAATATGGCTAATTTCGAGCCTGGTTCGCAAGGGATTAGCGTTCACCGCCATGATTTGCAAAAGACATTGTGCGACAAGGCACTTGCACTCGGGGCAAAAATTCATTTCAGCAAAGAATGCTGGACCCTGGAACAAGATTCCGATTGTGTGACACTTCATTTTTCCGATGATACGCAAGTGCAAACCGATATCGTTATTGGCGCAGACGGTATTCATTCTAAAATCAGAAAAAATTTGATAAACGATGGCGAACCACGGTATACAGGTAGTTTCGCCTGGAGGGGAGTAACGTCAGTCCCGGTTTCTTATCCGCCGAATCAGAGTCTTTTGATTTTTGGACGTGGAAAACAATTTGGTTCTATACCTATAGGTAAAGGCCGTGTTTACTGGTTCGCCACGATGAAAGACGAAAAGGGGCACCGCGACAGGCGCTCGAAAGCCGAGGTGCTCAAGTTCTTTCGTGACTGGACAGATCCGGTAAACGAACTTATAGATGCAACTGAAGATAGCGAAATTTTGACACACAATTTATACGATCGTGACCCAGTCTTAAAATGGGGTGAAGGTCGAGTGACT
>CAZFKB010000127.1:0-7206 GCA_964519785.1 uncultured Candidatus Obscuribacterales bacterium
TTGCTGCTAACAATCACATTCTTTTGGATCTGTCTAATTTAAAATTGAGATCTAACGTCGTTAGTCAGGGTTTATATTTTTTCGATATGCGGCTTTTCGGGCGCTACAACTCTATCACCAAATTTACCTCCATTTTTAGCCTGAGCCTGGCATTAATTGGAGGCATCTTTGCAATGCCCGCTTCTGCCGACGACGAAGAGGAAGACACCGAAGCGACCCAAGAAGAGCCTGCTGCGAAAAAGCCAAGAAGAGGTCAAGTACAGCAAGCGTCGTACAGAATGGCGGCGCCAAGCTTTTATCCTCCAATGCTTCACCCAATCAGGGTCGGAATCCATAGACAAGAACCCTGGGCACGTTTCGCCGTCTGGACACCTGGTGCAGTGGTCGTAGACGGGCGCCCGGTTTGCGCGCTCAAGCCTCAAACTGTTTACAACATCACCCCGTCTGCAATTACCGAACTGGCGACAGGTCAGAGCATTCCTCTGCCTAGAGACCGCCGTACTTATATAACAAGTCCAGATTTCAGAGTCTGGACAAACAAGGGCTGGTGGCGCGGATGTCTTGAAATTGTCGTAGTCAATGGCAAGCTCAATGTCATCAACCTGCTCGACATGGAAGAGTATCTTTTGGGCTGCGTGCCGGCTGAAATGCCCCCCAGTTGGCATCTAGAGGCACTAAAAGCCCAAGCAGTCGCCGCTCGCAGCTACGCCTGGGCGCACATGGGACCGACCAAGAGTAAATGGTACAAAAGTACTGGTTACGACCTCGTTCCAGACGTTCGCGACCAAATGTACAAGGGACTTGCTGCCGAGCAAGTGTCTACTTTTCATGCGGTTCGTCAAACTCGCGGTATCGTGCTCAAGAACTCTGGTGTTGTAAAAGCCGGATTTTATCGAGCGACCATTGGCGGCAGCAACAAAACAAGCGACGAAAATCTCAACGTTCGCAAACACTATGTGCCAAACAAAAAACTCGAAACAATCACCGGCGTCTCGAACATTCTTGGCGTGACCGTAAAACAATGGCATCCCAATGGATTCGCCACCGCTATTCAAATCATGGGACAAAATGGATCAAAAGACGTGAACGGCCTGGTCCTTTCCAAAATGCTAGGACTGACCACAGCTGGAATTCTGGATGTAAGTCAAAATGGTGACACCTGGGTTTTCACCTGTCGAGGACCTGGAAACGGTGCGCGCGGATTGAGTCAGCACGGTGCAAACTTGCTTGCTAAGCGCGGATGGCGTTTTGATCAAATTCTTCTACAGTACTATCAAGACTCTAGCGGCAAGCTTCAACTTGATTATTTAGACAAGTACAGAGCCGAATCATACGCAATGCCAGGAAACTAAAAATGAAAATGACCGACCAAGAAGATAACGACGTAAAAATAGAAACCGACTTTTATGAGCGCACAGCAAGCTCGAATCAGTCATCTGGTCTCAGCAAAGTTTTAAAACGAGGTTTGCTTACGCTTGTTATTGGCGGCATCATATTTGGTATCGTGCAAGCGGTAATGTTTTTTGCTAATTTCAAAACAAATCAATATTTACGCAATGTTTCTATTGTCTTCCAGAAGCCTTCTATGACTGGCACTCAAGCACTGGTGAATGTTGAAATCGCAAATTACAATGCAGTCGATGTAAAAAATCCCACCTTTGATTATGTTCTTACGGGTGTCGATGGCAGCGAATTTGGCAAAGGCGAGTTGCAGATTCAAGGCGTGATTCCTGCAGGCGACATGCGCGTTTTCGAACAGATTGCTTTAGCAAAAGTGGTCGGTAAACCATCGCGCATGAAAGCTGATTTGAAAAATGTAGAAGTAATTGAAAACAAAAACTTGCCCGCAGGCATGCAAGCGCAATTTGCACAAGCTCTGGAAGGCGAGGGTGACGCGCAGATTCAAAATCTCGAAGCCTTGAAAAAAGAAATTCAAGCGCAAAATAAAGACGAAAAAGTTGGGACCGCATTGATTCTTCTTGCTCAAGCTCGTGCTTACGAAAAGGCTGGCTCATGGGCTCAAGCGCTGCCTTATTACAAGCAATCCGTCGAACTCGATCCTAGCAATGCTAATGCCCACTTTCATTTGGGAATGGCTCTGGCTCACGAAAAGCAAATGGATGAAGCCGTTGTCGAACTGAAAAAGGCGAATGAAATGAATCCTCAAGATCTCTTCGCTGCCAAAGGTCTGGTTGATTTGACTACGCCTGCTAAAGTGGATAAAAACGCTGAAGAAATTCAGTAGACGCTAGACTTGCTACAAAAATCTTTTGTGATTTGACCTGGGTCTTTTTGATCTGTTTCTGCCATAAGTAAAATCTGAACATTTATCTCACAAAATCAAAACGAGCACTAACTCTGTGTGCGTTTCCAGGTATGTTTTTGTTTGAACTCTAAGTGAAAAAAACTGTTCAGGGTATAAGCTAGATATGGCTGAAAATCCCGAAATTAATGCTCCCCAAGAAAACGGTGAAAACCGTGAGCTTAAGATTGATCAAACAGACTCAAGAACAAAACAAGAATCCACTATAACCGATGAAAATCGCCAAAGAACATGGCAGCAGGCGAATACTGAAGCTCATGCAAAAGACCAGCATCCATCTGAAATGGAGCTTCCGGCTCTTGTTCAGTCCTCATTTGGAATAGACTTTGGAGATGGGCAGGTATTGACGGCTAAAGGGATTGAGCAAAAGGAAGAGATAGGTGGCGAATCCAACAACTGGTTTGAATCGGTAAAGATAACTGCTAAAAATGCTCTTGCCGCTCTTCAAAAGCCACAAACAGAACAAACTTTGATTGCAACGAATAACATTCCAAGCTCCCCAAGCATTGAACAGATTCAGCAGTTCATAGTTGTAGAATCCGATTCACCTACATCTACTCCCGAGGCAATAATTGCCAATGATTTGGCGGATAAAGTGAGACAGGGATACCAGGGCTTTCGAAATCAAGCGCTGAGAACGGAAGTTGTAAGAATGATGGCACCTGGTGTGACAGATAGACTCATATTTCCTTATCGCGGATTCGAAGATGAATATCTAGCAGCATGCACCAAAGACAATCCTCAAGCTTGGATCCAAGCATTCAATAGTTTCCCAGAATTGCATCAATTTCTTTCCTACAAGGAGGGTGCAAAACTAATGCAAGCTCTGGTTCGCAACGAATTGCATCATTATGATCCTGGAGACATTGCAGGCGATAGAAATGCTTCCGAGGGTCAAGCAAATGATTCTGAAACACTTGGATATGCACAAATCACGCCCCTTGGTCTGCGCTCCTTTGAACTCCAGTATCCTCAGCTCAAAGAATTTCTAACTGCAAAAGGTTATATTGGTTCTGGTCATGAACAGAAAGCTTTGGAGGATCCAAGCTGCGTTCCGATGATAGTTGGAGCAAAGCTTCAGAGCATTGCTGATTTCTACAAAAAATCACATGACAAAATAACTGGAGCTCCCAACGTTCCTATAACAGCCAAAACGCTAGCTTATGCTTACAATGCTGATGTTTACTACAATCCCAACAATTCAAAATTTCCTGATTTCCACGCTAATGTTTTACCGAAAGCAAAAGACGCAGAAAAGTTACGCGGATATGAAAAAGCTTACCCAACCGGAGATTTGCGTGTTTTGTCCAAGTCAGTTCATGTACAAAACATTGAGTCGCAATACAAATTTCTACACTGATTTTTGTTTTCGATTGTAGATAAAGACACAAACAGAACCTACCACAAATCCGACTAAAGCGCTAATGCCACCTTGTTTCATGCCCACGCCCAGTGCTTTGAAAAACATCTCTTTATCCGTAATAGTGTGTTGAATACCAATATCACGCTCCCGCTCGACGCCCTGAGAGGTGTTAGCGAAGTCCAGAATCAGCCAAAAACCAGTAACAACAATAAAAGGCACAAGCGTGGATACTAGAATACAAGCTATCTGAAACAAGTTTTTGCTCTTGCTTTTTACATTTACTCTTTCTGAAACATTCTGATTTTGTTGTGTCATTCTAAAACGCTTCGATGATTCGCTATTCTCGAACTTTCACATTTTAACATTCCATTTCTCTCTCTACTAATCTTTTACTTTAGTCAGCTGGCGCCAAACAGCACATCTAACTTGCGTTGATTCATTAATTCTGGCATCCTGGAATTACTTACTATTTGAGTTGCTAGCCATGAAAACGAGACTTTTCGTTTTAGCAATTATGCTTCTTTCAAGCGCCTCTTCTGCGTTGGCAGACACGCGGAAAGTCGATGAAAATCACTTGCAGCAGCATAGAGAAAACAAAAGCAAGTTGCAAAAGCCATCCGAAAAAAGTTTTGCTTTGAAAAAGAAAAGCTCCACAAAGATAAAACACGTGAAAGTGTCAACACAAAAGTCGTCGTCAATATTAGATTCTCTTGTAGATTTGGACAATTCCAGTAGCTTGGGGCCTTATTATTACCAAGAAATTCTGCCTTTAGTGGAATGGGACGTTTATTCTCTTTATCGAAATAATCTTTGCCACCCTTATTTCGGAGGTGAGACAGGAGATCAAAAATCTGAAGCACCACCGCCTCCACAAATGATTGAGATTTTTCCACAATAAGTTGTGTCGACTTAATTACCAATAAAAGCCATCTGAAATAAGGAAAGTACTCGATTTTTCTATCTTGCGTTAGCAGCTTGAATAGCTGGAATCTGCACGTCGGGAGTTGTGTCCACAGGACATGTTGCAGCAGGGGGTGTGATAGCTGCCCATTTGCGGCATTGTTCCTGCTCGACTGGCTTATCGGCACTCTTCTTGGAGATTGGTGTGACCGAAGGAGCGCTTACAGGGAATTCACCGGTCTTGGTGCGGGCGAGTCCCATGAACTCTTCTTTGGCACGTGCGGTTTTGTAGATATCGACGACTCTTCTGTACAGGGGCTCTGCTTGCATTACCATATTCACCTTCGACAATAATTCAGCTAACTTCAAAACGACGCTTGCAACTTCCAACGAGTCGGCGCCATAAATACCTTCATAGATATGAATCTTTCGCTCGAGCGCTTCTGCGGTCTTATCGAATTTTTCTTGCTTCAAATAAACGTCAGCAAGGTCTTCGAGTGTAGTTGTTACTTCAAGCGAAAAGCGTCCATAAGTTGTTTCTTCGATTTCACGGCATTTATTCAGCATTGTTTCAGCCGCTTCCCAATTGCCTTGATCGCGATAACAGTAAGACAAGCGCGACATGGTTCCTATCAAAGAAACAGAACCGGAGCCACATTTGTCTGATTGTCGTGCAAGCATAAATTTATAGAGACTGACAGCATCACTTACTCGATCGGTCGCCTTATAAATTTCAGCGAGCTTGTCGACTGCAGCCATCAATAAAGAATCATCCGCTTGCGATACACGAGCCCTGATTGAAATGAGCCTTGAAACAAGCGGCTCGGCTTCTTGCAATTGTCGGCAAGAGACATAGAACCCGCTTAAATCTTCCAGACAAGAAATCAGGGCTTGAGTGTCTTGATTGCCGGTTTGTTCGGCAACTTGCAAAGCTTGTTTGTAGAGAGCTTCAGCTTCTCTTGTGCGACCCTGTTGATAGTATTGCGATGCTTGTCTTGAATAACTCAGCGCTTCGGAATCTTCATAGGCGGGACGGTTGAATGGTGTGTCCCATTCAGTGATCGCTTGCTGCTCTATATGTGGTGTCACTCTATTTGTATTAGACTGCGACATATCCTGATCCCTGCGCCCTTTTCTGATTCAATCCTATAGCAAGCGTCGATGCGGGGAAATTGAAATAAATCCCATAATTCGATAGCACGACGACAACTTGGCAATTCCACATTACAGCGCGCTAAGATTACCCTGGACTAAACAAGTCGGCTAAGCGCAAAGCCTCATGTCAAGCCATTTTTAAAATTGTAAGTACATTCACGCTTGTAAAATCAGGCAAGTCTTCATGAGACGCATTTTAAGCAATGAAGCTCAATGAAGCTATCTACACAAATTTATTGGAGTCATTCGCTAGTCTGTTTTAAGTCTTGCACAATGTCGAATTGTCCCGCCCATACAGGCGGACGTAGGAGTTTGAATTCGAGCTTGCGTGACCAGTGAGTCGGTTTGACCACACCGCCAAATTGTTCGTAAAAGGTGTAAACGCCTCCACGGCAAAGTGTCGCACCTTGAGTAGTACTGCTAATAGTGAACAGTCTTCCCGCGTCTCCAAGTCCAAGAGTTACTCCCCGACCTTTGTTTTCTTTATCGTTTTGCGTTCCAAGATAAATACAACCAGGAAGCGGATAGTCAATTTGCGAAAGTAACTGGTCTATATTTGCCAGAATCGAAAAATCGTTTCTGGTCACTGGTTGGTTTTTCAGCTCCTGAGTTGCAACAGTGGCAAGACGTCCGAATAGCTTGATGAAATCTTCGCTTCTCTTTTTGTAGCTTTCGGTGAAATATCCGATTTTATTCAATTCGTTGGCAAGATTGGCGCAATCCTCAGCCATTCTTTTGTATACAGTGGGTCGCGGCTCCAGATAGTGGAACGCTGGAGCGACTATTTTCCGCGGCGCAGACGCAGCTGCTTGTGCTGCAGGAGGTGCTGTCGGTGGCGCGTTGCCGGAAGAAGGTTCTTGGGGAGCATTCAAATCTGCGCAGACAAGATGACTATCTAGCCAGGCTCCTAGTGCTGTTTCGTTTTGACGCAACAGCCAAGCGTTTGTACGCATCGATCCTTGGGCTGCTGGATCTTGAGCTTCGAATAAGGGAGAAATAATTCGCCAGGTGCTCGAATCATTTGATTCGCACATCTCGTAAAGAGTGGGAACGCCTTTGAGAAGCTCGGGGTCCAGACTATCTTGATGCTCACTCAAAAAATTTGTTGCAGCTTGCGAACCGTGAGCATGCAAAACAAAGAGCCCAAGCGGAACCAGCTTGTCATCGCCTTCTTCCGTTTTGGCGCCTTCTTTAAAAAACAATCCGGCAGCTTTGAGCCAGGTAAATTCTGGAGGATCTATGCGAGGGAAGAAGCGCAAAACATGGACATTTTTTTGAGATTTTCCCGAACCAATGTCCTTGAAAGACTCTGCACGCAACGAAGACGCATATTTGTTCTTGACCATCAAAAGCATCTTTGTCTGCGAAAGAGGTCTTGAGATATCTTTCAAAAGTTTGCTCAAATCAATTTCAGACGACTCGAAAACTGTCGACAAATCAATTGGCAGAATAGTATTTTTGGCTT
>CAZFKB010000128.1:0-7158 GCA_964519785.1 uncultured Candidatus Obscuribacterales bacterium
ATCTTTTGGATTAGATTGCGAATATCGAATGACAGCTTCACCAAGTAGTTTTGATGGGTGGTTGTTATACATAGTCAGCAATTCTTTAGCAGCTGCACCTTTTTCTTGTGGTGTTAAGAGTTTTGATATGCCAGGTTTGTAATACGATTTCATCATCGTATGGATTGTGTCGTTTCCTGGTGCCACCACTTGAGGCCATTCCCAACCTTCGCCATCGTCTGAAGTCTTGGTTTCAACTTTCAATGGCAATGGTAGCCAGTAATTATTGTGATACCAGTTGAATTCTGTCATTGCGCTTCCCATGCGAGGAACGCCGCCTTGCAGATATGGTGTGGCGCCATAGGCTTTGTTCATCAGTTTGGCTAAGAGTACTTGACGAGTGGTGGCATTTGTTGCTGCATCGCAAGCTTTTATCATTGAGGCAAGAGCTGGATAATAAGCTGCAAAATTACCCGATAGCTGCTTTGCCGATTCTGGTGAATTGAGTGTTTGAGCTTTGATCCATGCGCATGCTGTGAGTTTCTTGCGGAAGTCCAGAGGCAGCGAATTGTCCTTGCATAGCTCTATGAGTTTGCTCAGCGGTAAATTGCGATTGAGGTCGTCTGAGACCATGCCATCCCAACCGGAGCTTGCTATATTGAAATTGTCTTGTTTTTCGACTTTAATCCAGTTTGCAGGCAGATACAAGTTGTTGTCAGACTCGGTGGGAAAGTTGAAACAAGAAGCTTGCAAATATTCAGAAGTTGAGTTTGCAACTGCCATGAGTTGAGCTTTGTACATATTTTGTGTGGTCGGAGGCAAGTTTTTCATGGCAAGAATGTTTTGGATTCGTTTTCTTGCCTCTGCGGTTTTCTTTTGAGCAATTAAAGCGTCGATTGCATAAAAGTTGGCGGTTAAATAAGCTGGATTCGAGCTTGGCAGTGAAAGGGCAGCGTCGAGCAAGTCTTTGTTTGCAGGATTACTCAATGAGTTTGCCGAAACTGCCGCTACAAGCCATGGATTTGATTTCGTTTTTCTCCATTTTGTCAAAGCTTTTTGGGCGGAAGCAGCATATTTAGCTTGTTCTTTTTTCTTTTCTTCTACACTGGCTGAGTAGAGATAGTCGAATGGTCTCTGGAATGTATCGATCCAGTCGAGTAAATCGTGCTTGGAAAAATCGTAAGTCGATTTTGTTTTGTCCTCGTCTTCGGAGTCACCCTCGTAATAGATTTTGTCCATCAAAACTGTGACGTCGCCTACATCGTGTCCGTATGCTTCGTCGTGCCCTTTTGAGATTGCAGGTGTCAGTTTGTCTAGGATATCTCCTGGGCGTGCTTCTGTTGCATCCAGGCGTCCAAGAAAATCTACGTAGTCTTGACGTTTGTCTTTATTTGTTTCGGCATTCAACAGCGCTTTTACCGTAGCTCTTGCGTCGTCATAGCTTGAATAATCGCCACCGTCGCAAGCAGAGTTTACTTTGCAGCGTGCAACCAAATATGGTGCCCATTTCGACCATGGTGAATTTTTGTCTTTGCCAATTTGTTCAAATATTTTGGCTGCCTCACCATATTTTTTTAGATAAAAATTTGCGGCTGCAATTTGATAATCTCGGTCGGCTCTTATCAGCGGGTCTGCGTCGGCGCCAAGAGCGGGAGGAATTGACTTTTCTTTATCGAAACCAATGCCAAAAACGTGGTCCTGACCTTTTATCCATTCTTTGACCTGAGGACTCTTCGGACCGAATTTTGAAATGCGCTCTTCTAATGTAATTCTTGCAGTATCGTAAGCTGAGCCTACTATTCTTTGCTCGGTGCCATAGCTTGAAGCCGGTGAATAGACTTGATAATACTCTTTGTCTGTCATTCCCATTGCTTTGGCTCTGACTTTTAAATATTTGTCCAAGGGGTCGGTGTAGGTGCCTTCTGCAAAAAAGTCTACTTCGCCAAGACGCTTGTGCCATAGGCGAACGATGCTTTCTTGTTCCTTTTCATTGAGCGGAGCATTGTTCAAATAACGATATGCCACACACATATAAGAGCGAGCCCAGGATGGTTGTACTACTCCTATGTTGCCCTGGGCAAAAAGTTTGAGCGGCATGTCTGGATGGGTCCAGTTTATTATCACGGCTGAGGGAAATACAGGACCGCATGCCTCAGCTTTGTAGACTGGAAAACTTAAGAATAAGGAAGCGAGCGTAATTGAGATGGCTGCTTTCAATTTCTTTTTCATTGTGGGATGACCTCATTTGTGATTGCTACAAATCGATTTTTTGTCCAGGGCAGAGATTGAAAAATATAAACTTTGGAAGCATCGTCTATGATGCCTAGAATTTTCAAGGCTTCGTTTGTTTTTGGCTCGTTTGCTGAAATGCCGATTGCTGTTTTGGCTTTATTTCCGGTGTCGAGATTATTGTCTTTGAGCAAAGTCAAAACTTCTTCTTTGTCCTGACCTAGACTGAAAAGCATTATGACAATTTCGTCAACATCGAGATTTTGCATCCACTTGTCTTTCAGGCACCACGATGCAAGTGCTGTAATTGAAATTTTGACGTCGCTTGTGTATTGAGTTGAGGTTAGCGTTTGGCGCAGCTTTGTCAAAAGTTTTCTGTAAAGGTCGCGCTCGCTCTGGCTTGCATCAAAATCGAGTTGTACCATTTTTTGACAGTCGCTATGAGTGCGAAAATATTGTTTGATTGTCTGACAGATACCTTCAATTGCTGAATCTTCGTACTCGGAATCAAGCTTGGTCACAGATTCTATTCTAAAAGATGGAATGCGTTCTGTTTCTTTTGGGCAGACCAGATCTTTGATTCGAGGTCTAAATATAGATCGGTTGTCGCGCAGATAGAAAGTTCCGGCATACGAAGTTACGCTTGTATCGCCTTTTAGAAACGATAAGTCATCAAAACGGTCCCATGCCCAGATTGAAACAGATTTTTTGTCTGCTTGAAATAAATTGCTTTCGTTTGAGTCTGCTTGCGACATGCTGGATAAAATCCAGACAGAAAGCGTGACAATTCCAAAAGAGGCAAAAAGAGTTTTAAGCAATGAGCGAGGAGATTTGTTTTTAAGCCCCATATTTTTTAGCCATCTCTCTATCTGCTTTGGCGTTTGCTGAGTCTTTGCCTTCGAGTTTTTCAAGGACTCGTGCTCGGTAAACATAGCCACCAGCGTAATCGGGGTTGAGCTTTATCACTTCACTAAAGTCTTCGCATGCTTTCTTCAAGTCGCCTTTCTTTTCGTAGGCTTTTCCACGCATTTCATAACCATCGAAATCTTTGGGATTCAGTTTGACAATCGAATCGAAATCAGCCAGCGCTTCGTCGTATTTTTTCATGTCAACCAGAATGAGACCGCGTTGAACTAAGGGCCAGCGCTGTTTGGGACCAAGCACCACTGCTTTTGAAAAATCGTCTACTGCGGCTTGATAATTGCCTTGATTTTTATAAAGCATGCCGCGATCGCCCAGTGCTTCAATGTAGTTAGGGCTAATATTCAGCGCTTTGCTTAAGTCTTTGATTGCCGAGTTGAAATCGTTTTTGGAACTATATACTCTAGAGCGACCATAATAAGCATCGAGATTTTTCGGGTCTAAAAGCAGTGCTTTGTTGAAATCGAGCAAAGCTTTTGCTGTTTGTCCGTTGCAATAGTGAGCTTCGCCTCGCTTAGCAAATGCCTTAGCATTTTTTGGATCTTGAGCGATTGCTTTGTTGAATTGAGTAATTGCACCTCTGCAATCCACTTTTTGCAAAAGGTCTACACCTGTTTTATAGGCATCAGCGTGAGCGCCAGGTGGGCAAGAAATTGCCAAGAGTATGACAAGGCTCTGGAAGCCAAGCATTAGTGGTTTTCTAGCAAACAGGGTCATAAAAAGCACCTCTTGGAGCAGACCTATATTTTACCTGTTGCCTGGGTGATTTTAGGCTTGTCTGGACGATAATTCATCCCGATTGTTCTTTGTCTCATTTCTTTGCCCACGCACTGGTCAGCCCTGGCGCGCGCCCAATTCCAGAAGCGCCAATCTTTAAATTTAGAGAAAGTAGAACTCATTGTATAAGCAGACTGTAATTTGTCACGAACGAGTATCTGTTTTTCGTTGCTCAAATCGCTTAAGCGTGATACCAGAACTGGTATTGCGTCTTTGCTTAAAGATAGATTGTATTCTACGTCGAATTCTTTTCCTTCTTTTGCTCTGTCTAAATTGGCAGACACGATCATTGCGTCTGGGTTTAAGAAATGCAAAGTCAAAGTAACGAGCAGTCCAGCCATGATTGAAGCGAAAGCAAAATGCTGGCGATAGCCTCGCAGTACTGTGAGACTGAATATGATAAAGATCATTGCCATCAGTCCCATAAAGGCTGTGGTATAGAGCCTTAGCTCGGTTTGACCATATTCAATTTGATAAAGATTCATTCGTTTAACTGCAGATGCCATCATTATAAAAAGCATGGAGATTTGGGCAAAAGTAAGACCACGGAAAAGAAAAATTCCAAGTCGTGATTTTTGCACAAAAGCCCAATCCAATACTAATAAGATAGGTAAGACTAGTGCTACTACTGCCACAAGCTCGAAGAATCCACGTCTTGCATATTCAGCGTAAGTCAAGCCACTTGTTAGTGCCACTACACTAGCACCACCAAAAAAATATTGTAGCTGCACCAAAACAAATGATAGAAACAGTAAGTTTATGACACCGGTAACGGTGCATACTTCTATTGCTCCAAGTTTGTAGGATGGAGCATCTTCCAGGCTTAAATCTCTAGGGTGCATTTTGCCTGCAAACATCCGCGATAACGTTCCAAGCGCGCACCATAGTGCTACAAGTACGACAAAACAATGCTGAATGAAAGCCAGGCAGTCTAGTTTGAAACTTTTTTGAATCAGGCTTGAATATGCAGCATCCGCAGAGGTTAAAAGTAATCCAAATAAAAGTAATAATGGAAGTGAAATGAACAGTCCGCGCGCAATTGCTCCCGTTTGCGAAGCCATGGAAGACGGTATGAGTTCTTGCCATTTAAAATCTTTGAAAATCACTTCTACTGGCTGGATAAAGAGGCTCTCGGTCATGCATTTAAACACTTGCAAATAACGAGATACGCCTCCAATCAGAATTTTGCAGCCTTGCATTGAAGTCGATGACATAAATAAGAAGAAAACGATTAAGGAGCAATCGAGCGTCGATAGAGTATGTGAGTCACGCCATGCGCATCCGAGAGACAATAAAAAAGCAGGAATCAAATAAAAGAGACTTCTTCTTCGTGCGGGTAATTTGGTACGCACCGCCAGGAATACCAGTGCTGCAATTGAACATGCAAGCATAATGCTCATGCCAATACCTAAAGGTGCTCTGCTTATCACCAGATCGTGCAGAAGCAGATCAAAAGTGACAGCCAGCAGGGCTGAGCATATAAAAAGTGGTCGAATAAAAGTCATAAAAAGTCGATCCTCCCGAAACTGTGTTCGACAAGAAAAAAGATTTTTGTTCAGTTGATTCCTTGCTCTAGCATACGGCCAAATGGACACGTACTTGTTTGACGACTGTTAGGAATCGTCTTCTAAATGATCCAAATGGGTAAACCGAATCTACTATTTAGATGTGTTAGCGCTGCTGGCTGCTATCTTGCGCGATTGTTTATGTTTGGTTGGATGTATGTAGTGACGCACATAGGCATTGGAGCTGCTGTGAACATTGGAAGAATGAAGAGAGGTTCCGCCCATTGTAGGGAGTGTGGGAATCTGTATTCCGCGAGCTTTGCTTTCGGCAATGTCTAACACTCTTTTAACTTCTTCGTCACACTGCGCCTGAAGGTCGGCATGAGTATGTTTATCGAGCCCTGTACGAATTTCGCCGGTTTCTCTGTTTATGACCCATTGATTTGTGTTTTGGTCGATCCATCGATATTGTTCTTCGTAGCGAGCTTTTATAGCTGCTACTTGTTTTTGTGCTTCGTCTAAGATTTTCTCGCGCTTTTCAGTGGCTATTTTGACTTTTGCTTCATGGGCTTCAGCAAGAATTTTTTCTTCAGCTTCGGCTTTAGCGACTTTAGCTTCGATTTCAGGAGTACTGGCTACGTTTGGAGCGTTTGGAGTTTTTAGTTTTTCTGCAGCTGCTGTGTTCAGGTACTCCATTGCTGTTTTTATGTGCAAGCAAGTGGCAATGTCTGGCGTGTTGTTCAAACAGTCCATATAGGAAGCTTTTGCTTTTTCCAAATCGCCCATCTTCATATACGTGTTGCCTAGCGCATAATGGACTGGAAAATATGTGGGTTTTAGCTTGGCCACATGTTCGAGGTAATGGCGGGCTTTGACGAAATCGCCATTTTTGTAAAACTCTAGACCCATTTGGTATGGGTTTTTGTTCGATTTCTCTGCCAGGGCGGGCGATTCGACCCATAAAGCAAGTATCGATGCTGTCAAAAGCATGCCTGAAAGCCCAAATGGGACCATATATCTGGTTGTTTTCGCCATGCGACCAGAAACCTCGATGTGTCATTCGATAGTAAATGTTAGATGTGAAGTGGTCAATGGTAAATTCACCATCCATAAGAGTAATTAGTTATAATAAAAGTCGTGATTTTTCAGGTGAGAAAGACCGTTAATAGCCGGTTGGCAAGGCTTTCCAGTTGCCGGGCACAGACTTTGCCAGGTCTTTGGGCGTAATGGATTTGTGAGTCATTTAGACCATTTTGACCAGTCTGACCAATCTGATTAATCTAACCATAGGAGATTCCAAATGAACAAAACCGTCCTTGCAGTCTGTCTGGTAAGCTTATTCTGTTTTTCTGGTGCAGGGGCACATGCCGAAGAAAATAGTGCTTCAGGAGGCTCCGCTAGCCCTGCTCCATCAGACATGATAGTGGTCACCACTTCTTCTGTGGATGGTTATCATGTCAAAGAGTATCGCGGTATCGTACGTGGTGTCACGGTAAGACAACCGACAATTGGTCAATCGCTCAGCGCTGGGTTTCAGAAACTGGCAGGCGGCAAAATAAGTTCTTATGTTTCGATGGCCGAAAAAGCGAGGCAGACAGCATACGATCTTGCAGTTGCAAAAGCGCGCGAGCTGGGAGCTAATGCAGTAGTGGGCATGAAATATGACAGCACTTCTTGTGATAATGGTGGCCAGCCTGTGACCGAAGTTTTGTGTTATGGAACAGCAGTAGTAGTTGAAAAGGATACT
>CAZFKB010000129.1:0-7097 GCA_964519785.1 uncultured Candidatus Obscuribacterales bacterium
CTTCTTCTTTCAAATTGACTTGAACTTGTTTGATTTCGCCTTTTCTATTTTTATCTCTTGGTAGTGGCACCATGACACCAGGTCTGGTGGTAGCCATCTGGGGGTTTTTCCAGGGACCAAGAATACGAGCTTTGAGTGACTCGCCAAAACTAGGACGAATAGCGTAGAGACAGTTAGGATACAGACCAATTTTAGTTGGGTCTACTTTGCTCTTGTGCTCATAAGGTCCGATATCAAGCTCGGTGGTATCAGCTGTAAGTCCGGTTTCGAAGTGAGCAGCGATACGTGGAGCTAAATCGCGTCCAGTCGTGGTTGATCCAAGAAGGGCAGTGTGAGGAGCTTCTGGAAGCGATTCCAGAAAATCGCAAATCACTCGTCTGTAGGGAAGAGTTCTATAAAGTTTGAGTTCTTCATGGTCGGCGACATAAACAGTGTCTGCACCGTGCTCAATGAGAAGACGGGGCAAGTCACCAAGGTTGTGACCAAGAACTATGCAAAGAAGATTCTTTTCCATTTTGTCGGCAAGAATTCTGCCGGCACCAAGCAGTTCGAGTGTTACAGGTTGCAAGTCTCCAAGGATGTGCTCTGCAATTACAAGCACGTCGCCTTTGGGGCTGAACTGAGAAAGGTCAACAAGCGGCTCGTCGCCAGCAACTTCTTTTCCTGACTCACCTTTCGGTTCTATGTATTGTTCTTCGGGCATACTCTTATGATTCCGTTATTTTGTTTTCAAAAGGGCTTTGTAATCGCAAGCTGCAAGCGTTTCTTGGACCAATTGTTCGGGAGATTGACCTTCGTGCATTTTGCAATGTCCGCCGATTTCGCCGACCTTTTGTGTCATAGCAACAATGGTTGGAGAGCCTTTCAGTCCGCATCTTTCAGGATCTGCACCAATGATATCGAGGTCAACAGTTCGAATGACTTTAGCCATTTCTTCGGGATTGCGTTTTAGCTGTTGAACTTTATACGAATCGCGGAAGCTCTTATACTCCAGGTGGTGATAAGAGTTAGCTACGGTAACAAGCACAGGTGGTGCGGTTTCGACAATTTGATAGCCGCCTTCGATAATGCGACGTGCTTCTAATTTTCCGTTCTTTATAGAGAAATCTTCGCAATAACTGACTTGTGGCAAAGACAAGCGCTCTGCCAGCTGAGGTCCAACCTGGGCAGTATCGCCGTCTGTTGTTTGCAAACCGCAGAAAATAAAGTCGAACTTACCTACGTGCTCAACTGTTTTAAAGAGTGCGTAGGCTGTGGCAAGAGTGTCTGATGCTGCAAGGCGGCGGTCAGAAAGTAAAACGCCTTGATCCACACCGTGTTCCATGGCTTCAAGCAAAATTTCAACAGCCGGGGGTGGTCCCATGCTAATTGCTGTAACCACGCCACCATAAGCTTTCTTGATGTGCAAAGCAGCTTGCAGGGCGAAGCGGTCAAACGGATTCAACATACGCTTGGCTTTTGCCCGGTCGATGGTTCCGTCTGAGTTGATTCCAGCTTTAGAGCCCTGATCTGGAACCTGCTTAATCAATACGAAGATGTTGTACAAGAACTTAGATACCTATTTTTATAGCCAGCTTGAAATAGTTTTGCATACTCTAAACTAGAAAACTCGCAGAGGGAACAAGTCTTAGGCATTTAATAAAGATTTGTATGAACCGACTTATTGCCAGGTGAGTTTTCTTCAATGTTTCAAATAGTCCCGCTTGACAATGATGGCTCGAAAAGCCCTTGCTATCTGGGTTAGAATAAAGCTTCGTCGTTTTTAAAGAGATTTTCAAAGAGGATAAGAGCTGTGACTGCAGTCGATGGTGGCACTGAGGTGCAAGAAGAACTTATACAAACCCAAGGTTTGATGGCCGGTAAGCGCGGTATCGTTTTCGGCGTTGCAAACGAGCGCAGCCTTGCCTGGTACTGCTCGAAGGCTCTTTATGAGCAAGGCGCAGAACTTGCTTTTACCTACCAGGGTGAAGCGCTTGAAAAAAGAATCATGCCGCTTGCAGCCAAAGTGAAATCACCTTTTGTCGAAATGTGCGACCTGGGTAAAGACGATCAAATTGATGCAGTATTTCAAAAACTGGAAAAAACCTGGGATTCGATAGATTTTATTATTCACGCTGTGGCTTTTGCCCATAAAGAAGATCTCGAAGGACATTTTGTCGATACGAGTCGTTCTGGATTCGCCCTTGCTCTGGATGTAAGCGCCTATACGCTTACAGCTGTAACCAAACGCGCTCTGCCAATGATGAAGAATGGCGGCACAGTAACCACTTTGACTTATTACGGTGCTGAAAAGGTGGTCCCTCACTACAATGTGATGGGTGTTGCCAAAGCAGCGCTGGAAGCAAGCGTTATGTATCTCGCCTCTGATTTGGGAGAGAAAAACATTCGCGTGAACGCAATCTCGGCAGGTCCAGTGAAAACACTAGCTGCCATGGGAATTGCAGGACTTCGTGACATGCTTAAATTTGTCGAATCCAAAGCTCCACTCAAAAGAAATGTGGAAGCAGCTGAAGTCGGTAAGACCGCACTTTACCTGGCGTCGGATCTTTCAAGCGGCGTAACCGGCGAAACCATTCACGTGGATTGCGGTTACAGCATCTTAGGGATGTAATTAGCCAATAATCTTATACATGGCTTCGACAGCGTTAATTGGAGATCCCCAATGGCTGATGAATTTGCGTGCCATTTCGCGCACTGTATTTTCATCTTTAAAATTGGGTAATGTAGACCAGTTGTTTGCTGGTTGATTGCACATGATGTAGCGGACGAAACGCAGACCTTGGTCTGTAATGTCCATATTTTCAGGTCCGCCAGAACCGGTTTTAATCATGCGTGTAATGGTTGCCTCAGCGAATGCATCACAGGCGACATTCATTTTGTTGATGAAAACTTGTGCTCGAAAAGTTTCGTCGCAAAATCTAGGGTCGAAATTCATCACTTAGCCTCCCAATGCTCAATTACATTGTGGACAAGGTTTTGAATCTTGACAACTAAAGTTGCGCTAAGGTTGTGATTCAATTTAAATCCTAGAGAAATTGAGGGACCCTAACTTGAATATGAAGTGCCTGGTGAAAGAATCTTTGAGCGTTGACGGGCTCACATTGAAACAAGATGTGCACGTGCCGAAAGTGAAGGAAGATGAAGTACTGATTAAAGTCCAGGCGACATGCGTGTGCGGAACTGACAAAAGCATATATTTAAGTTCGCGCTCTGAAGGCATTCAGAAAGAGATGCGTCGCTATTTGCCAAATGGCGATTTCAAGCCACTTGTAATTGGACATGAGTTTTGTGGCACTGTCGAAGCTCTTGGACCTGGAATAGAAGAAAAATTCAAAGATATTCCAGATGAGCACAAAGTACAAAAAGGCGACTATGTCACTGCCGAAATGCATTTATCTTGTGGACATTGCTTGCAGTGCCGAACCGGTAACGAACATATTTGCACCAAAGTTAGAGTGAAAGGCGTTCATTTAGATGGATGCTTTGCACAATATGTATGCGTTCCGTACAAAAACGTCATTTTGCTCGGTAAAGATGGCGATACATCTAAAATTCCTCCCAAAATCGGTTCGATGTTAGATGCATTTGGAAACGCAGTGCACACGGTCTACGAAGCCGATGTGCGCGGTAAGTCTGTTGCAATACTTGGAGCTGGTCCACTTGGTTTGATGGCGGCTATGCTTTGCAAAGAATTTGGCGCTGCTCGTATTTATCTCACCGAAGCAGTGGATACCACTCGTCGCTTTGAACTTGCGTCGCAATTTGGTGTCGATCAGTGTTTTGACGTCTCGAAGTCTTCGAAAGAATTTTTTGCATCTGTTGAGAAAAACGAATCCTTTGCAAACGGCGTGGATGTTGTCCTGGAAATGTCAGGCTCGCCATCGGCTTATGATGACGCTTTTACGGTAGTGAAAAACGGTGGAGAGGTTCTTCTTCTTGGAATAACCAGAACTCCTCTGAAAGATTTTGATATTGCTGGTAGTGTCATTTGGAAAGGCGTCAATGTCAAAGGAATTTTTGGCCGCAAGATGTTTGGCACCTGGGAAACGATGCTTAGACTTTTGCGCTCAGAGCGTTTGGACCTTCAACCCAAGCTGCTTAAAATAATCACAGACAAAACTTATTCGCTCGACCAGTACGAAGAAGCATTTGGTTTGCTCAATGGTGGCAAAGAAATGAAGCTCGTATTTGAGTTGAACTAGCGTAAAAGCGTTTTTTTTAGCGGTCTATTTAACGTACTGACCCATCGCAAGTACTGTATTGTGGCCGCCAAATCCAAGTGCTTCGCATATTGCATTTTTGATTTTGGCTTCGCGATAAACGTTTGGCACATAATCTAAATCGCAGAGCGGGTCTGGATTGTTGTAGTTGATGGTTGGATGCATTTTTTGCTCTGAAATCGATAGTGCGGTCACTGCAGCACCAATAGCTCCGGCGCCGCCAAGTAAATGTCCTACCATCGACTTTGTGCTAGAAATGCCGACTTTGTATGCATGTTCACCAAAAACGTTCTTGATTGCAAGAGTTTCGCGCTCGTCATTAAGTGGAGTCGATGTTCCATGAGCATTGATATAGTCGATATCATGCGGCTCGAGTTCAGCATCTCTCAAGGCTTCGCGAATTGCTCTTGATGCACCTGCACCGGTTTCGTGAGGTGCAACAATGTGGGTGGCATCACAACTTGCGCCGCCGCCTTTGATTTCAGCGTAGATTTTTGCATTGCGTTTGAGGGCGTGTTGCAGTTCTTCGATGATCAAAATGACAGAACCTTCGCCTATGACAAATCCATCTCTGTCTTTGTTGAATGGGCGACTGGCGCCTTCGGGGTCGTCGTTGCGACGCGAAAGTGCCATCATATTGTTGAATGATGCAACAGTGAACTGGTTCAAACAAGCTTCGCTTCCGCCAGTTATCATGACGTCTGCGCGATTGTCCTTAATATACATGTATGCGTCGAATATGGAGTCGAGACCCGAAGCGCAGGCTGTGGAGTCACTCTTGGCTCTTCCGCCAGCTCCGTATTCGATAGCTACTTGTCCAGAAGGGGCGTTAGGCATCAAGCGAATGACTGTGCGCAAGCCTAGTTTTCGCGGACCACCTTCCATCAATTTGACATAGTCGGAGGTGGTTGTAATAAGTCCACCCACACCTGTACCAATAAAAGTCCCAACTCTGTCAGGGTTTGTGTCTTTGATTTCGAGTTTGGCATCTTCAAATGCCATTTTGGCTGCCACCATCGCAAATAAGGTGACACGGTCCATTTCTTTGAGCATCGAACCCCATTTACGGCGGTCCGGGTAAAAATCTTGAATGTTGAAGTCTTTTACTTCAGCGGCGATCTTGACATCGAGGTCCATCTCCTCAGGGTCGAAGCGGCTGATTCGTGAAACTCCGCTACGTCCCTCCAGAAAAGCTTTCCAGCAGTCGTCTTTGCCTGCACCTACAGGGGTTATCATCCCCATTCCGGTTACTACAACTCTACGTGGGTTTTGAGCTTGAGCATTCATGCCTGTTTCGTCCAATTGGTAGTCACAAGCATCATTCTATCTTCATTGTGTTGAGCTAACCGGCAATGTGTCTAAATCTGATAATAATTTAGTTTCATCTCTATTTCTCTTAGATAGCTAAACTGCTGGGTAGATATATATGACCGGTGCAGCCGGGAATTACTATGGAATTGACCAATCTTATTCTAGTTACAGGTGGTGCCTCTTCCGGCAAGTCAACATTTGCCGAGAATTTGGCGCGCAAGGAAAATCTTGCAGTCACTTATGTTGCTACAATGCCCCGTCTAGAGGGCGATAGCGAGTTGTCGCAAAAGATTCAAGCTCACAAAGAAAGGCGCCCATCCAGCTGGAGTACGGTTGAAACCACTTGCGAAGTGGCAGCTTGCGTCAAAAACTTACCTGAAGGACCAGCAGTAGTAGTCCTCGATTGTCTTTCTGCTTTTGTGTCCAATTTGATCATCGAGAAAGACAAAGACAAAGACGAAATAGTCGATGACGCCAAAGATACATTTGAAGCCATGGCTTTGCGTAAAGATTTGCAATTCTTGATCGTAACGAACGAAGTAGGTTCTGGTGTTGTTCCTGAGCACAGTATGTCCAGGAAATACAGAGAGGCTCTAGGTCGAGTCAATCAGCTGGCGGCTCAATGTGCATCACAAGTCTTTCTTTGTGTAAGCGGTATCCCCGTTAAGATAAAGTAGTATCGAATATGACATCAGAAGCAATCGAGAAAAAACCAAATATAATCGTTGCCTCTGTCAGAGTTTTGCGTCCGAAACAATGGACCAAAAACTTGATTGCTTACACTCCTCTTTTATTTGGTCACAAATTTTCTGACACCAATGCTTTGATAGCAGTCACTATATGCGTGTTGTGTTTGTGTCTCGTTTCTGGCTCTGTCTATGTTTTGAATGACCTCAAAGACCGGGAAGCTGACTCCAAGCACCCCACAAAAAAGAAGAGACTAATAGCCTCGGGTAAAATTTCTCCTGGTGTCGCATCTGGTGTCGGTATTGCAGCCATGCTGATTGGCTTGACGGTCGCTTTCATGGTACGACCAGCGGTGGCATTGGTTCTTGTAGCCTATCTGGTTTTGCAGGTGGTCTATAACCTGTCCTGGAAAAATCAACCCATTCTCGATTGTTTTTCAATTGCTTGCGGATTCGTGCTTCGCGCTCTAGCAGGAGGCGCTGCCGCACATGTACCGTTGTCAGCATGGTTCTTGTTGTGCACCAGTCTTGGTGCGTTGTTTTTAGCTTTGGAAAAGCGTCGCCAAGAATTGCAGATTCTTGGAGAAAAAGCATCAGAGCACAGAAAAGTATTCGATAAATATAGCGTGGAGTTGCTGAATCGCATGGAGGCCGTGGTAGTACCATCGCTTCTCACATCTTATGCAATCTATTGTTATTTTTCGCCTTATGGTCAGTGGATGATGCTCAGTCTGCCTTTTGCTGCATATGGCATTTTTCGCTATCAGTATCTTTCTACGACTAAAACAATTACAGCAGCACCAGAAGAAGTGCTAGCCAAAGATCGACACATTCAGCTAAGCATTGTTTTCTGGCTTATTGCTTCAGCCGGCGTGATTTA
>CAZFKB010000130.1:0-920 GCA_964519785.1 uncultured Candidatus Obscuribacterales bacterium
AAGAACCTTTCCAGGAGCCATAAAATCGTCTTGAAAATCCGCCTGAAACTTCGTCAAATAGAATTGGAGATATTTTCGACTAAAACCATGAAAATTCATAATGGCATAGCGAATAAAAGCCTCCACTTGAGATGAATTCAAAAAATACCTAACGAGCTCTTGTCTCTCCTTTTCACTTCGAGACAATTTCTTCAACTGCGGCGGCTTACAATAATTATCTCCAGCACGGCGGACTATTGCGTTTCTTAACTCAAGGCTTGTCAGAACGCCGGCCAATTCTCCCCCATGCAAGTTTAGCTGCCTGGAAAGGACATCGAAGTGAACCGGAGTGTCACTCAACAAATCCAGTAATTTGCTTTCTATGTTGGATGGCTCCTTTGAATTGGAACTCAAATCATTGGATTTGGTTTCTTCTAAATCTAAAACGACTTCAACTTGCCGCGCTGAAATTGATTCATCCCAAAATACTTGTTCGAATTTTGGGTGTGCTTTTGCGGGAGTTTCAATACTTCTCTTTCGAAAAAGTACCATAAACACTTCAGAAGGAATTGATTCTATACCTTCCATAGGCATTGTGGAAATTACTCTTAATATCTTTCGGTTAATAACTAGAGCCGAAGAGTAAGCGACCTGACACAATTCAGCCAACTGCCAGGCATTGAATTGGATCCTTCTTTCGTACAACCAAATAGTGGCATTCCATAATTTGGCAACACGCATCTTTTGAAAGAAAGTACCAGAAAAGATCCAGCCTTTTTTTCGACAGTCTAAGCAACTGAAAAACCTGGAACCATAGTTCCTCAAGATGGCGGATGAAGAACAAAACCTGCAATAGACTCCGATTTCCTCTATTACAAGCTTCGCAAAATACTCGACGCTGTCCTATTCCTTAGGAAATTTTTTTTGAAACTCGTTAAAGG
>CAZFKB010000130.1:930-7072 GCA_964519785.1 uncultured Candidatus Obscuribacterales bacterium
GCACAAGCAATTTTCTCCAAACCATAATTGCGCAAGAAATTGAACATGAGAATTTCCTCCCCCGTTAGTCGCTAATTTGAATAACGACTTGAACGAAGAAAAGGTTCAATTTTTCTGAAACAAACTGGCAAGCAGTAAAATTAAAACGATATCCGTTAACGGATATCGTTTTAGAAGGTTAGGTACGAAAAAGACTAATGAATATGAATATTAGCTTCTTCTCTGTATTTCTCCATTTTGTCCCATTCTAGGACTTCGGGACGTTTTTTGGTCAACTCGTTCCAGGTTATGTGGGGTCGTCCGTGGTTTACTTCAACCATGGAAATACAATCGTCCACTGGACAGACTACTGAGCACAAGTCACAGCCCACGCAATCTTCTTCACGCACCACAGGCCAGAGACGTTCATTGACTTCATCTTTCAACTTCAAATCTTTGAGATCGATACATTGGTGCGCTGCATCATTACAGGCAATGAAGCACAAATTACACTGAATGCATTTGTCATGATTTATTTTCGCGACAGTTTGAAATCCAAGATCGAAATCCCCGAAACTCGAAATACGAGGCAAACTTTTTCCAATGAAATCAGTGCATTTTTCAAAGCCCTTTTCTTCCATCCAATTGCTCAGACCGTCCACCATGTCTTCTACAATTCTAAAGCCCCAGTGCATAACAGCTGTACAGACTTGTACAGAAGTTGAGCCAAGAAGCATGAATTCAACGGCATCTTGCCAGGTTTCGACCCCACCTATACCTGAAATTGGCACCTTGGATGCCATTACTTCTGGATCAGAAGCGACAGCACTTAAAAGATGCAATGCGATCGGCTTTACAGCTGGTCCAGCATAACCACCATGACCGCCCTTGCCACCAACATTTGGACGAAGTTCAAATGTATCCAGGTCAACCCCCATGATACTGTTGATTGTATTTATCAATGAAAGCGCGTCACATTTGCCTTTCAAAGCTGCTCGTGCAGGTTGAACGATATCGGTAATATTGGGAGTCAGCTTTACTATCACCGGCTTGGTTGCTACTTCCATGACCCAATCGGTGACCATGCAGGTATATTCGGGAACCTGTCCCATCGCAGACCCCATTCCACGCTCAGACATTCCATGAGGGCAGCCGAAATTGAGTTCGAATCCGTCTATTCCAGTAGCCTCGGTACGCTTTACGATTTCTTGCCAAGCCTCTTTTTTAGACTCGACCATAATGGATGCAATAACTGCGTGATTTGGAAAATTGCGCTTCACTTCTGCCATTTCGCGCAAATTCACTTCAATCGGACGGTCCGATATCAATTCGACGTTATTAAGACCAATTATTTTCGAACCTTTGTAATCCATCGTTCCATATCGATTACAGACGTTCAATACAGGCGCCCCAATTGTTTTCCAAACAGCTCCACCCCAACCATCTTCAAATGCTTTCTGGACTTGATAAGCAGAGTTACTTGGCGGAGCAGACGCTAACCAAAACGGATTAGGAGATTTAATTCCGCAAAAGTCTATCGATAAATCTGGTTTCTTTTTCATTAGCCTTTTGCTCCCTGTTTTACTTCTTCTAACTGGATGGCAAATTTTTTGGCGATACCGCGCGCGGCAATTTTGCCATCTTCCACTGCCATCACAGTGGAGGCTTCACCCTTGTTTCGAATACAGTCTCCACCAGCAAAAATCTTAGGGTGGGCAGTGCGATTCGTACCGTCCTCCACCAAAATATATCCGCGGTCAGTATGCACACCTAACTTCACTAGAGCATCGACTACGCTGGATAATTTTTTCTGTCCGATAGCTTTTATGACCATATCGCACGGAATATCGAACTCAGAATCAGGCACAACAATCGGTTTTCGTCGACCCGATGCATCTGGTTCGCCAAGATCCATCCGCTGGCAGCGCAACGCCACTACTTTGCCATCTTTTCCCAGCACTTCAATAGGCTGTGTCAAGAACATGAAATTTACGCCTTCACGCATGGCAAACTCATATTCAAAAGGATAGGCGGGCATTTCAGCCTCAGAACGACGATAAACCATCATCACCCGCTCAGACCCAAGACGTCTTGCAATGGTGGCGCAATCGATACCAGTATTACCAGCACCAATTACACAAACTCGTTGTCCATATTTGATGGTAGATAAAGGTTCTGTTTTCGTTTCCTCGATGAAGTCGAGCCCGTCAAGCACGCCTTCAAGCCCTTCTCCCGGAATTTCGAGATCCGGAACATTTCCCAACCCAACACTTACAAAAACAGCGTCGAACTGATCGACTAGTTGTTGAAATGTGATTTGCTCACCAATTGTCTGATTGAACTTGAACTTCACCCCAAGCTCTTCCATCATTTTCACTTCTGAAAGACTTACCTCAACAGGTTCGCGAAATACCACGATGCCATAGGTGTCGAGACCTCCACCCCATTTTTTCCTCTCGAAAACAGTGACATCAAATCCCAGCTTAGCCAACTCACCCGCGCAGGATAGACCGGCTGGACCGGAGCCTACAATGGCTATTTTGAAACCATTGGATTTTCCAGGCTCAAAGAACTTGATTTTACGTTCCGAAGCATAATCCATGGCATAGCGCTGAAGTCGTCCGATGGTTATCGGTTTGTGGTCGTGAGCCAGAACACAAGCGCCTTCGCAGAGTTCTTCCACAGGGCACACACGAGAACATGTCGCACCAAGCAAGTTCGATTCAAGAATAGTGCGAGCCGAGCCTTTCACATTGTCGGTAGCAATTTTCTTAATAAATGTGGGAATGTCGATATGAGTCGGGCAAGCCACCATGCATGGTGCGTCAAAACAATAGAGGCAGCGATTAGCTTCTTGCATAGCCTCTCTCTGTGAGTAAGGAGGGAACACTTCTTGAAAGCGTTGCTCCAAGCTCATTTCCCAGGGCTTGTATTTAAACGGTTTGTAATGCTCTGCCATAGTCGTTCCTTTGTGTTGAAGCAGGAATTAATCGAAGCAGCGAACGAGAAAAAGTCTAACTTTTTAGAGCTTTACCAGCGCTTCGTAGGTTTCCGGACGACGATCCCTGAAGAATTGCCAGGTGTGACGCACTTCCTTAATCTCATCCAAATTCAGGTCTGACACAATCAATTCTTCCTGATCTCTGCTTGCAAGCGCGATTATTTGTCCACGCGGATTGCAGAAATAGCTTGAACCATAGAATTCTCCGATATTCCAAGGAGCTTCGGTGCCAACTCTATTGATTGCTCCGACAAAATATCCGTTTGCAGCAGCATGTGCCGGCTGCTCTAGTTTCCACAGATACTCAGACAGACCAGCTACAGTTGCAGATGGATTGAACACTATCTCAGCACCAGCAAGTCCCAGTGCGCGTGCGCCTTCAGGGAAATGTCTGTCATAGCAAATATAAACACCGATGGTGGCATATTTGGTTTGAAACACTGGGTAACCCAAGTTGCCTGGTTTGAAATAGAATTTTTCCCAGAAGCCCGGCGCTACGTGCGGGATATGATTTTTGCGATACTTGCCCAGATATTTTCCATCTGCATCAATAACCGCGGCGGAGTTGTACAAAACACCGGTTCCTTCTTTCTCGTAAATAGGAACCACAATGACCATGTTGTATTTTTTCGCCAAGTCTTGCATTACTTTTACGGTTGGACCGTCAGGAATTTCTTCAGCCGTGTCATACCAACAGTTTTGTTGCTCTGCACAAAAATATGGCCCATTGAAAATTTCTTGCAAACACAATATTTGAACATTTTGCTCGCCGGCTTTTTTGATGTACTCGACATGTTTGTCGAGCATAGCTTTCTTTATTTTCTCCATTGTTTTGGCGTCTGTACCACCGTTGGGAGAAACAATTTCGTTTTTCGTTTGGATCAGGCCGCACTTCACGATTCTGGACATATAATTCTCCATATTTTTCCGTATTTTTCGGGTAACTAATCTAATGAATTCTCGTTGAAAAACTGTATTTGGCCGGTATCAAATCCGATACCAGCCAATTCAATCGTCAATCTAAACTAGAATTTGGGATTCCTTTTCAACAGTGGCAATTGCTTTGCCTAGCACTTCAAGCAAAGTATTGGCATTGTCTTTGGTGATGTTCAAAGCTGGTTTAATTCGAATGACGTTAGCAAAAATGCCACCTTTTCCAATAATTACACCATTCTCGCGACACAATTCAATGACACGAGCTGTTTGCTGGGGCAGAGGAGTTTTGTCCTTAGCAGCTAGCTCGATTCCAAGCATCAAGCCACGACCACGAACATCAGCCACAAATCCCGGATGACGCTTCTTCAAATCTTTGAAGCCTTCCATCAAATAGTCGCCAATTTCTTTGGCATTCTTGATCAATTTTTCTTCTTCGATTACATCAAGAACAGCAAGAGCAGTGGTTGCCGAAACAGGATTTCCACCAAATGTATTGATTTGCTGTTGCGCTGAAACTCGATCGGATAACTCATCGCGTGCAATCACAGCACCAATCGGCAAGCCATTCCCCAACCCTTTAGCCATAGTGATCATGTCCGGAACGACACCATAACCCGAGATTCCAAACCAATCCCGACCAGTACGTCCGACTCCAGTTTGTACTTCGTCTGCAATAAACAAAACGCCGTATTTATCGAGGATTTTCTTCACTTCCACAAAATAGTCATCAGGTGGGGTGATGGTTCCTCCCACTCCCTGAATTGGTTCTGCAATCATTACAGCTGGCTTGCCGCAAGTTTGAGTTTGAATGACTCGCTCTACGTCTTGAGCGCACTCGAGCTGACAATTTTCTGAAGTTTTGTTGAATGGGCAACGGTAGCAGTAGGCATTTTCGGCATGAACAATGCCTGAGGCTGGCATAATTTCTGGTCTAAAATTGTGATTCGCAGTCAATGTAGAAGTTAAGTGCGATTCTCCATGATATGAATGTTTAAGCGCGATCACTTCATGGCGTCCACTAGTTAAACGTGCAAGCCTTACCGCAGCCTCGTTCGCCTCTGTTCCGGAATTTGTGATGAAACTTTTGGACAAACCAGTCGGAGCAATTTCGGCTAACTTTTCAGCCAGATCAACCATTGGCTGAGTCATAAAAATAGTGGATGTGTGCTGCAGTGTTTTTACTTGTTCCACCGTTGCTTCCACAACTTTGGGATGGCAATGCCCAACACTGACAGTTACTATTCCAGCAAACATATCAAGATATTCCCGACCTTCCTGGTCGTAGAGGTATTGACCTTGCCCCTTGACGAAATGAGGAGGATCCGAGAACAAGTGCTTGACCGATCCGAATATGTATTTATCACGCTTGGCTTTTAATTCGGTTTTGCTGAGCGCAGGTTTTCCTGGTTTCAAAACAACTGACCTCTATTTATATAAGGAAGAGAACGACAAGAACAAAAGACGGGGCACCACATCTGGTGAGGAAAACCAGCAACAATCCGGTCCTTTTGAAATCGTATCCGTTAACGGATATGGTTTCGAGCTAGTCCCCACAGAGTCCGCTTAACAAAAGCAAAGTTTTTAAGATAAAAACTAAAACGAATGTTAAGGAGATGAAATACTACTTACTTATAGATAAGTTCGTCAACAGACACGCCTAAATAGTATCTAATCGGATAGCAATCAGATAAATCCAGCTATTTCAATAAGAGAAAAATGTTAGTAAGATAATATTCAAGAATCTGCATAAAGCAGCAAATCATGACCAAAATTTGCAAGAATCTGCTTTAGCAATTGTGCGATATGCGCACTTGCCGGTTCACGCGCCCGTAGCTCAGCGGTAGAGCACTCGGCTTTTAACCGATTGGTCCTGCGTTCAAATCGCAGCGGGCGCAAAATTTTCAAAACAAAACGCTTGAACATTCAATGCATCTCGCAAGATGATTGAATGCCGCACTTAAGCGCGACTTTCAGCTTTGCTCAAATCCACTTGAAATTTGCCAACTTACCAGGGGAAGTTGTAACGAGCAAAAAGCGGCACACTGCCCGATGTAAGTCCATGTCTGAAGTCTAAGACCCCTACCTGCACACCGCGATCCTCGAATGAATCCGGATACAAGTACAAAGATGCAGAAAACTGGCTTACTTTTCCTCTAGCCGTTGCACCTTTGGCCAGCATGAAAACGACCTCCAATCCTCATGGAGTACGAATCGGCTGCGCAAGCT
>CAZFKB010000131.1:0-7053 GCA_964519785.1 uncultured Candidatus Obscuribacterales bacterium
CAGCGTCCAGATACTCATTTCGGATCTCGACGTTGGCTTGTTGAGCGATCAGGACAGAAGCAATGTCCGATTGCCCTATTTCGTAACTGCGTTGCGTCATCTGTGCGATCTGATGTGACCGGGCAAGAGCATTTTCTTGAAACGATTGAATTTTTTGTCTTTGCATAATAACCGCCTGATAGGCTTCGACGACCTCCTGTTCAACAGCGTTCTTTTGCGTGTTTTGTTCAGCTTGTAGTTGCTTGATGACGGCTTTGTATTGCGTTATATCCCCTTGTTGGAATGAAAAAATCGGCAAAGGTACAGAGGCTTGAAAGAAGAAGCCGTGGAAATTGTTGCGATCATTTGGTCCTGCGTTCTGCGGAAGCGGCGGACCATTTACAACCGAACTACCAGCACCGATGGTGGGATTTGGCAAAATATTTCCATAGGCTAACTTCAAGTTCGCGCCATTCGTTTTGATTGATTGTTCAACAATCTTTATTTCTAATCGATTCTGGAATGCGCGTGGCAGGAGGCTTGAAATCTCAGGAATGTTGGTCAGGAGATCTGGCAAGTAGTCCAATTTTTTTGCTTTGAGAATAAATGGTGGCAGTCGTGGAACATCGAAAGAGGAGTCATACTCACGTCCCAAAAGCACGCTGAGCCCTTGTTTTGCTCGCTTAACTTGATTCATTGCCAGATTGCGATTGATGAGGGCGCGTTGGTATGCCAGTTCTGCTCGATAAACATCTAGCTGTGCGACATCGCCAGATTTGAAGCGTATTTCAGCAGACGACAATAGCCTCTTATACAATTTGGTCAGTTCGCTTAGTGTTTCATAACGCTCTTGCGCAATCAGAGCCGCTGCATAGGTGCGGCGGATGTCGCCTCGAAGCACCCATAGCCCTTTTGCGATTTGCAGATCTGCGAGAGCAATTTGTTTTTTTGCGGCCAATAAACGCAGCGCTAACTTCCATGGTGGTTCAATTGGCACACTGACGCCGTACCTGTATGTAAACTCAGCCTTGTAGCCATTGTCCATAAAAATGCTTGGGTTAGGCAGTTCTGTCGCTCTGGCCACGCCGGACTTTGCTATTCCTAGTTGCAGGCGTAGAGAGGCCGCTCTCGGGCTTTGCATTAGCGTTTCATTCATGGCTTGGTCAATTGATAGCGAGCTTGCTATCGGACCGCGTAATTCGGGCTGCAGAGCAGCCAATTTTTGGCGCGACATTACTTCCCCTGCCGGTCCCTGGACAGAAGATACTGGTAAGCCTAATTGAATATCGTCGGTTTGTCCTAAAGCAACATTGGTTGGCAGACCAAGACTTGTTGCGATCAAAATGCCGCAGGTGAGCGCACGGGCATCAAAAGATAACGGCTGTCGCTTCTTCTCGTTTATACGAGATTTTGCCTTTTTCTTGTTTTTTGAAAAAATGTAGTCGTATAGCGAATTCATGTTCAATCCCTCTCGCTATTATTTCGTTTCATTCGGGCTAGATCAGAGCCGAATAGCTTCAAAAGTGCCGGTATCATTACAAGGGTCAGAGCCGTAGAGCTGACCATCCCTCCTAAAATGACTATTGCCAGAGGTTGCTCAAGCTCACGGCCAGCTCCACCCATGACAGCAATTGGTAGAACTCCAAGTGCCGCTGTCAGTGCTGTCATCAAAACAGGACTGAGTCTGTCCAGGGCGCTCTCTGTAATTACTTCATCAAATTCCTTTGTGGCCTCGCTCAGCATGTCGTTAAAGTGCGCTACAAGCATAATTCCGTTTCTTGTTGAGATTCCAAAGAGTGTAATAAAGCCAACTAGTGAGCCCACGCTCATTACCGCCCCGCTAAATAAGACGGCCCAAACTCCGCCGATGAGTGCAAGAGGGAGATTGGCCATTATCAACATCGCTGCTCGCAAAGATTTGAAGGCCAAACTTAGCAACATCATCATTCCAATAAGAGCAGCAATCGAGAGCAGTAGAAGCTGCTTTGCCGCAGCCTCTTGAGCTTCAAATTGGCCACCATACACTATGTAATAGCCAGTCGGCAGCTTTACTTCGGCAGCAATTTTCTTACGGGCTTCTTCAACGATGCTTCCAAGGTCACGTCCGGATACGTTTGCTTGCACAACCACACGTCGAGAAATGTTTTCATGACTTATTGTGTTTGGACTTGTGCCTTCAGATACTGTAGCTAGGGCACTGAGAGGCACTTTAGCTCCTGAGGGAGTATCGATGAGCACTGATTGAATAATTTCAAAATTATTTCGCTGCTCTGGAGCAAACCAGACATAGATATCAAAGGTCTTTTGCCCTTCCAAAACCTGTGCTACGGCAACACCTTTAAAGGCTGCTTCTATCGCCGCCGACAATTCTTTCACGGAAATACCATATCTTGCCGCATTAGCACGGTTGGCTTTGATTGAGATTTGTGGAACCGGAACAATTGGCTCTACGTGGACATCGACGGCACCACGAACCCCTTTCATTGCCGCTTCTACTTCTTTTGCTTTCTCATGAAGTACATCTAGGTCTGCTCCAAAAATCTTGATCGCAATTGCAGCATTAACACCAGAAAGTGCGTGCTCCATCCTGTGTTGCAAGTAAGAGCCCGAGTCGCCAATCAGACCAGGAACATGAGCGAATTCATGACGAACATGATAGAGAGCATCTTTTTTGTGCTCACTATTTGGTTGCAGGCGTATATCGAATTCGCTGAAGTTACCGGCCCCGTAATCCTCTCCTCCTTCGGCTCTTCCCGCTCTCTGGCTAGCCGCCATCACGTCATGCTGCGTAAGAAAATGTTCTATTAGTTCTTTACCAATGCTGGTTGTTGTATGCAAACTAGTTCCTGGCATTGAAGTAGAAACTACAACCAAGTTATTTTCATCAAACTCTGGTAAGAATTCGCTTCCCATAACCGTTAAGGGAATTAGTGATAACAAGAATAAACAGATGCCGCCAGCAACTACAGCTTTGGGTCTGGCGAGACTGAACTGCACGACAGGCAAATAAATTTGCTTAAGCCAACTCACCACTTTTGTTTCGTGTTCGGCAAGATTTTTTGGCAATCTTAAGAGCATATAGCAGAGGGCAGGCGTCACGGTGAGAGCGACTCCGAGCGACGAAAACAGCGCTACCAAATAGGCGTATGCAAGAGGACTGAAAATCTTTCCTTCTAGCCCTCCAAGCGACAGCACTGGCAAAAAGACCAATCCAACAATGAATGTTGCATAGACAACGGAACTGCGGACCTCTACGGATGCCTCATACACGACACGGAACGAACTTTTAGGACGAGCCGACGTTTTATTTTCCCTCAGTCTGCGATAGACATTTTCTACATCAACAATCGCATCATCGACGACTTCTCCAATAGCTATTGCAAGACCACCGAGAGTCATTGTGTTTATCGTGTAACCCTGGAACTTTAAGAAAATAATTGCTGAAAGGAGTGACAACGGAATCGCTGTCAGAGAGATAAAAGCAGTGCGCCAATTCTGTAGAAAAACAAAAAGAATAAGAACTACTAGTACACCACCAAGAATCACAGCCTCGCTAACATTTTTGACTGCCACTTCAATGAAATCGGCTTGGCGGAATGTGGTAACAGTTTTTACGTCTTCGGGAAAACCTGCTTTTAATTCCTCAAGAGCCTTTTCCAAAAGGCGGGTGGTTTCAAGAGTATTAGACCAGGGCTGTTTAAAGACTGTCAGAACAACACCTGGATGACCATCTACGATCGCGTCACCGATCTTGAATTCAGGACCGATTTCAACACTCGCTACATTTTTCAGCAGAACTGGAAGACCGTTTCGACTAGTGATTACTGATTGTGCAATTTCTTCAGGAGATGAAACTCTCCCAAGTCCTCTGATAAGTTGCTCCTTGTCGTTGGTTCTGAGCATTCCTCCGGCAGCATTGACGCTGCTTCCGCCTGCAGCTTGTAGTACCTGCGGTAGTGTCACATTGTACTGCCGCAATTTATCAGGATTGACTAAAACCTGATATTGTTTCACTTGGCCGCCTATTACTACTACGTTTGAGACGCCGCTGATTGCCATAAGGCGCATTCGCACTGTCCAGTCAGCGAGTGTCCGTATTTCCATCGGAGTCGATTTACCTGTGCTATATAGTCCAATTTTCAAAATGTCGCCGGCAGCAGTAGTTATCGGAGCGAGTACTGGTTCCTGAACGCCTGCTGGTAGCTTACTTCTTGCTGATTGCAATTTCTCTGAAACAAGCTGTCGGGCCGTAAATATATTGGTTCCATCTTGAAAAATCACTGTTATCACAGATAGCCCGATCGTTGATATTGACCTTACGACCTTTACGTTAGCAGTGCCGTTTAAGCCAGTCTCTAGTGGTCTTGTGACTACACTTTCAACCTCTTCTGGAGCAAAGCCCGGAGCCTCTGTCAGTACCACAACTTGTATAGGAGCAAAGTCAGGGAAGACATCAACAGGCATGTTAAATGTGGCATAGATTCCAACTAGAAACCACACGAAGGCCAGCATATTCACGACCCAACGATTGCTTACAGACCAGCGAATTATTTGGTTCAGCATCTTACTGACCCTCTGATTTCTTTCGTAATCTGGCAATTATTGCCCAAGCAACTAGTATTGCAAAAGCAACTCCAAGACCCAGAGCAAAACCCATTACTATCTGAGCGTTTGAACTGGCCGTATGGGCTTCTGCTTCTTCATGCCCATGGTGATCTGAATGTTTTTCTCCCTCATGTTGATGTTCAGCCTCTGGTTTCAATACCGACTGTGCTAAAAGCTGACTGGCTCCAGAAACAACAACCAACTCGCCTTCGTGTAAACCTGAAGTCACTTCGATTAAGCCACCGGCCTTAGTACCGACTCCAATTGCCGATGGTTCAAAATGACCTTCGTCTATGTGGTGCATATAAACATATGGCTTGTCTCTATAAGTCACTACCGCTGCCTCTGGCACTAAAAGAGCTGTTTTGCTACTTGAGCCAAGCAGTATTTCCGCTGTCACAAACATTCCTGGCCGCAAAATTCCCCGTGGATTATCAGCTATGACGCGCACGTGGAGAGTTTTGGTTTCATTGTCAACAACTGAGCCCACTGAAGAAATACGACCCGAAATGCGTTCGTTTGAAGGCGTCGCAAGTAAGACCTGTTGACCTTCTTTGACTTGTGGAATTTGTTCTTGATAGATGTCTACCATTGCCCAGATTGGAGAAAGATTGACGATTGAGAAGATGCTCTTACTCGGGTCAACGCGCTCACCCAGCGTTATGTCGCGTTTGATCACACAACCATTTACCGGTGCCTTGATTGAAAGGGCGGAGCTCACTTCGCCTGTTCGCAAAGCGTCATCTACAGCACTTCCAGCTATGCCCATTATCCGAAGTTGTCCTTTGGTGTTGTGAATGGTCACTAATAGCTGCTTTTCGAGAAGAGAAACCTCCTGCTCAAGTTGCTGCTTTAGTGTTGCAAGTCGCACTAGTGCTGAATCATAGGCGTTTTTTGCTTCCAGATAGTTTTTACGTGCGCTAATGCCCTCTTTTAGAAGCCCGTCTTCTCTTTCAAAGGCGCTTTTGTTTAACTGCACTAGATTGTTTTGTAGCGTGAGCTCGCCAGAATATTTTGTTTTGACTCTTGCAACTTCCGCAGTAATTTTTGTGCGCTCGTTTAATAGCTGAGTAAGATTGCTAGCTACCTCTACGCTGTGGATGACTGCAAGGACTTGTCCGGCAGTGACTAAGTCTCCTTGTTTGGCTAGTACTGCATTTACGACACCTGTGACAGGAGGATTGACGTTAAACGCGCGCGTTTCATCCGCCTGAACTTCACCTGTTGCAGTAAGCGACTTCTTCAGGCTCTGAAGCTGAACCTTGACGGTCTTAATTTCTAGTGCCCGTATTCCTTGTTCATCCACAGACACTTCTTTAGGTCCTGATGAATTTTCACTTTCACTAAAGGCTTCATTGTCTCCGCTATGACTAAACACCTGCTGCTGAACACCACAGCCCAAGGCTAATGACAATAAAAAAGCTAACACTACAACTGTGCGTGAGCCAAAAGGAGCAGAACAATATCTCATACAAAAACCACCTGTAACAAGCAAAAACAAAGCAGCGTTGCTGCTTATGGGCTTCTACAGATGGTTCTAAATGAGCAATGATTGCTTTGCTAAATAGGTCTTTGTTCCAGGCCTTCCAAAACCATTAGGCGGAGCCCTCACGCGGGGCCGTTCCACATTCTCATTTTGGGCAATTGCAAATGGCGTCCAAGAAGGAACTGGGCCAGCAACTTCAAAACTGGTATTGTCGAATGAATTGCCGGCCCCTGCTGCTATGTCCATTGAATTGAAACAATCAACACAACAGTCTTGATTACCCGCCGAGGCGCATTTGACTTGCAGCTTTTTCGGGGCGGTATCAATAGCAAACGGGTCACTATCGGCAGAGAAATTAGTAACTGCTTGGCAATTATCGCTTTCGGTGCAAAAGCAAATCTGCCCTGCTCCGAAAATGAACAGGAGGAGTAGATTCAAAGTGATCGCTAAGAGTCGCAAGTCAGCACAATTCCAAACTATTAATCGCTGGGGCTTCATAATAACAGAGTCTACCGGTCCTATTGGATGTTTAAAATACCCATCCTTGACAGCTTATGCCTTTCTGTTGAGATTGGCTGAGTCGGCATATACATACTAAAGGCCTTTCCTTCAAGACACTACTTACGACCAATCTTCAACCGGCAAAGGTTTTAAATTATGGGACACAATCATTCACACGGCGATTTCACCAAAAATCGCACTAAAAGCAAAAAAGCAATGGTAATCGTTTTCGCAATGACTGTTGCTTTCATGTTCATGGAAGTTATTGCGGGACTTTGGACCGGCAGCCTTGCCCTGGTTGCTGATGCTGGTCATATGCTAGGTGATGCTGCCGCCTTAGGTTTGGCATTGATTGCCATTTGGTTTTCTTCAAAACCAGCAGGACCTGAGCAGACTTACGGTTATTATCGAAGCGAAATTTTGGCTGCATTTTTGAATGGCCTATTTCTGGTTGCAATGTCTATTTTCATCTTGTATGAGGC
>CAZFKB010000132.1:0-4631 GCA_964519785.1 uncultured Candidatus Obscuribacterales bacterium
ATCTCCGCGTAACTGGCGCGCTCATTATTATTTAGCGAATGCACAAATGGCGCTTGGACGTTTTAACACAGCCACCTATCATTACGAGTTAGTGCGCGACCTGACACAAAACAGAGCCGTTTTGAAAAACTCAGGGGAGGCGATTGTTCGCATGGAGAATTTGAGAGTAAACTCAAACATTGCCTCTGTAAATAAGGAACATAACCAGTCTAATTCGTCAGCAAGTATCAACCACGCAGCTCAACTAAACGAGCACAAACAGCGAATACTTGCCGAGGCCGAAGCTCGAGCTAAAGCAATTGAGATAGCGGCAGATCGTCAAATAAAATCTGAAAAAGCAAATTCCAATTACTGGACTATAACCCCTCAAGGCGAGCAGGTTATGACGATTCCCTGGCAACGCGAAGAAAGCATTCGCGAAGAAGCTGCAAGTTCTGCCGCTCACATTAGACAAACAGCACAACGAAGCGCCGATAACGTGTACTAAGCCTTTTTGGAATTTACTGCTAAACTGTATGCTCACAGTTTTGGAGATAAATCTGGATGAAAAGAGTTCCGCTTGCGCTTGCTGCTAGTTTGTTGGTTTTGGGCAGTTTGACAATCAGTTCTGGGTTTGATCAAGCTCGTTGCGAAGATAAAGCCCCAAGCGAAGAAAAAACAGCTCCTCCAGTCATTGCTCCAAGTTCTGAAGCATGTCTTGAGCGCGTTCGTTCTATGGCAGAAACATTTCCCAAAATGGCGGAAGCTGGCAAAGAAGCTGTGCGCACAATGATTCCAGACCCTGATGAATTCGAGAAAAAGCTTCCTACAATTGAAGATGTGCTGAAAAACAAAGACGCCATGAATTTGAAAAACTATGGCGGACTTTCTGAAGCGTTCCTATTCAAAGGTGATGAAGAAAAAGCAGAAAAACTATTGAAGTCGGTATCAGATGGAGCCAAAGAAATTCTGCCCGAGAACGATAACTTTTTGGCTGCAGTTAAAGGCGACTTTGGCCTTGCTTATTATCTCAATAATAAATACGACAAAGCAGAAACTTATCTTGGCGATGCTGTTGCTCAACTAGAAAAGCACTACCAACCTCAATTAGCAAATAATCTGGTGGCATCTTATTTGTGCATGACTATAATCAAAGATAAACAAGGTAAAACCGAAGAAGCTAAAGGTTATGCAAAAAAACTGGTTGTACTGGCGCTCAAATTAAGACAAGAACAACCGCTTCCTATACCTGCAGGAAAAGAGTCTGCTCAAGAAAATCCTGAGAAAAAAACTCAGTAATTAAAACAGCTTAAAACCAGCGAAAAGATTTGAGTGCATTAGAGATCCCAGCGTCTCTAGACTTGATACTGTCGCGCAAAGCTTGAGCCTGATTCAATAAAGCAGAACTGATACTGCCACCGGTTCTGGTGGCGGCATGAAGGGTCGCTGCAAGTTCGTTTAATTCTCGCACTTCAAGTCTCGAGCCAATCTCGGCTAGCGATTTGTACAAAGGCGTATTATGCTCGCGAACTGCTTCAAGAGCGACAGTCAACTCTTTGCACAGCAATGGACAGGCACCCGAGTTATACATCGCAATTTCGTTGATTGCATGTAACCATGGCGTTCCAGCTTGCAAATACATAACAAGCAAATCCAGAAATTTGGGTAATTCATCGCGAACTTTTGAGCCCAACATCCTGTTTTTGATTTGGTCAGTTATATTGACTTCTTGCGTACTTGGAGATTGAATCTGCGTTTTCTTTACCAACGGACTTTCCGACTGATGCGCCTGGGCGAAGCGCCAGGACTCCATAGAGCGATTAGTTTGACTCAGTCTGGCTTTATATAATTGAACAAGCGAATTATGTTCTTGTGTATAAGCAACGAACTCGCGCTCGAACAATTCAATAAGCATTGAAAGAGCCTTGTCGACGATTTCCATATGCCCCGCTTCCCAGGCTATGTCAAAACGCGAGCGCAGATCGGTGAAAGCAAGCCAGTTTCTGTCAGGGTCAAGCTCTTTATAGGCAGGCATAATAATCTCATTTAAGCGCACTGTTTCTTGCCTGTTAAGCTCAAAAACCCTAATGCCTAGCATAGCTGTATAAACCTGAATGACTTCGGGATGATTATCTGGATAATAGAGTTGTCTTATCTCAAGCGCTTGCTCTAAAAAGGGATATGCTCGAGCGTAATCACCAATATAACTGAATCCAAGTCCAGCCAAATAGGTAGAAAGACTGAGTTGTGTCGATTGCGGTCCCCAGAATTCAATATCGCATTCAGTAGCCTCAGAGGCGCATTTGGCCACTTTCTGGTAATCGCGCTTGCCATTATTTACCAATGCAAGACCGCGCAAAGCCTCACCCTGCATAGAAATGTCCCCCTCGGCACGTGCAAGCTTTAGCGCTTCGACATACGATTTCCCCGCCATGCCCGATAAGTTACGGGCTAAGGCAAATTCAGCTTCTCGGATGAATTTTTCGGAGGTCACGACGTTTCCTTTATCTTTGAATATCATTTTACCCAGGAACCAAAAGCAATAGTATGCGTCCCCTCTAGCGGAAATAATTACCAGAAGCAGAAAGGGGGCAATTTAATGCCACAAAATCAGAATAACAAAAACAAAATCCGAGGTTTCTCAGAGAAAAGTAAGTCTGAACAAAAGGCGGAATTTGCCAAAGCAGAAAAACAAAGTCACGACGACCCTCATTATGGTCATGCTGAACTCTTAAATAAGGGCGACCAGAATGATGGAAAAGAGCCTGAAGAAAAATAGATATTCTGCCAGGCACCACTTGTAGTGACAAAAAGGAGACTAACAAAATGGAAAACAATAAGAAAAAAGACAAAGTAACATCGTCTGGCGGTGGACATAAAGCCGATGTCGACGATCAAACAAAGTCTAAATTCAAAAGTAAAGCCGCAAACGAAGGCGCCAAACAAACCAATAACAGAGGAACTCAAAACCTTGGAGACTCAGAAGACCAGGGCTATGAGGAAAATTTCTTAGACGATAAAGAAGATAAAGCTGGTTCGCCAGAGTCAGGAATGGGTGGAAGCTAGCTTAAAAAGCGGAAACTAGCCTAATAAAACCGAAGTTAGCCTAATAAAACGGAAGTTAGCTTAATAAAATTGAGCTAGATCATACCCTGAATCATATGTGTTTCTCTGCAGTTTTAGGGAAGCACATATGTTTCTTATCCAGTAGTTGAAAATCTTTGATAAAAATTCAGTCGAGCCTGAGCTAGTCTAGAATTTCTACAAGTAAAACCTCAGTCTTGCTGAAAAATTCACGAATCCCGCCTGAAGCTTCGCATAACCTAGACTATAAGTGTCGTTTTCAATTTAACGGATCCCGTGACACGTGACGCGTGACACGTGACGCATGACACATGACGCATGACGCGTGACACATGACGCATGACGCGTGACACTTGACGCGTGACGCATGACATATGACGCGTGACACGTGACGCGTGACACGGGACACGTGACACATGACACGTAACACATAACGCGCTAAACACAAAGTCCTTTAAAAACAACAAAAAGAACTTTTCATAAATTCTCGAGAAGAAAACTCAATACGTCGGTGAAACCTTTTTTCACTAATCGAGTTAAATAAAAGAGCAGCAAAATGAATTGCTGCTCTTCTGGTCCAAATTAAGAATTCAGAATTAACTGGCTTTCTTCAAGCGCGAATTTGACTTTGCGCGTTTTGTGGTTTTATTTGCAGAAGCCTTCTTAGCAACAGGCTTTCTAGCTTGGACCACCTTTTTAGAAGATGTCTTTTTGGGCGCAGTTTTTTTAGAACTAGCCTTTGTAGAAGGGGCTTTTTTAGCTGACACTTTCTTTGAAGCCGCTTTCTTTACCGGTTTGCTCGCTGACTGTTTGGTTGAGGCTTTTTTAGCCGAAGTCTTTTTAGCTGAAGTCTTTTTAGACGAAGTTTTTTTAGACGATGTCATTTTAGCCGAAACCTTCTTCGACTGAACTTTAGCTTTAGTAGCAGATTTAGGCAGCGGCTTTTTCGCTTTTGGATTTGAATCTTCCGACATCAAACGTGCTTTTTCTTTGGCTATCTTCTGCCCAAGCTCATCCATGTCAGCTCCACTTCTTTCGATAGTCTGGAAAATACCATTTTCTTCTTCTTTTACGTGATGTTTAACTATCTCGGAAAGCACTTTCACTTTAGATTTCAGATTTGATTCCGAACCATTGGCTTGAGCCAATTCAGCCAAAACCAGTTTAACCACATGGTGCTCTTCATTTGCCTCACCATTCATTTCTTTGTCCTGTTTAGCTAAAATAGGATAGAGAAGCTTTTCTTCTACACGCGTATGGACATCAAGCTCTCTAATAATTTGCTGAATCAACTGATAGCGCTGATTTGTGGTTCTACTCGATTCAAAATCTTTGAACAACTCTTCAACTTTTCTATGATCTTGCTTGAGGAGCCAAATTGCATTGCCTGGTTTTTCACCAGTAAAAATTTCTTTGATTGCCTCTACCAGATTTAGTTCGGGTTTTTCAGAATTTTGAGGTTTTCCGGATTTCTCAATTTTATCTCCGTTTTCTCTTTTCTCGGCGTTTTCGACATTCTCAGGGTTTTCAGCATTCTCAGGGTTTTCAGCATTCTCAGGGTTTTCAGC
>CAZFKB010000132.1:4731-6934 GCA_964519785.1 uncultured Candidatus Obscuribacterales bacterium
CATTCTCAGGGTTTTCAGCATTCTCAGGGTTTTCAGCATTCTCAGGGTTTTCAGCGTTCTCAGCATTTTCTGTCTTTTCTTTTTCTTCCATGAAACTCTCTCCTCGTTCGCGAAGCTCTTTAGCTAGAAGGGTTAACCTTTTTACCCTCACTATCTACATGACGCTTGCGTTTTCCATACTCATCTGTTTTCGATTCAGAAACACTTTGTTTGGAATCGTCTTTGGTATTACCGGCAGGACTATAATTTGCAATGATCTCTTTTGCAGTTTCGACTCTTTGTTCTTCGCTGCTTTCTTTTTCTTCGTTACTCATGACTGTCCAACTCCATTCTGGATACCTTCATTTGATTGCATAGCACGACTAGACAATTTTTCATGAAAAAAATTGCCAAAAAACTTGGATCGCAAAAATGCCATAGGGTCGACCTTCCAACCGCTACGTCAGGAAAAACACTACATTTATTTGTTGCACGTCGTTTTTCAAATTGACTCTTTTGGGTGAGAATAGTATTTGCACCGAAGGGCAGCCCATGGACACAAAAAAAGAATCACCGCCAAACGAAATAGATTTGATTCACAGACAGCTTTTGCATGAGCAAAAGCGCTATCAAGAACTGTTTGACTCGGCTCCAGACGGTTACATCCTGACCAATGCTGCAAGCGAGATCACCAGGTGCAACGAAGCAGCCGCTTTAATGCTTGGGGCGATGCGCGATCATTTGCTTGGCGAATCGCTGATTTCTTTTATTGCTCTTGAAGACAGACTAATCATCAAAGAAAGAATAAATGCTTGCATTAGAGGCGAAGGCACACAGCGTCTAGAAGCACAGATTCAAACCAATAAATCAGACAAAATCCACGCTTTTATTACTCTCAACTGTCCAGGGCTTTCAGATACTGATACTAATGAGCTTCACTGGCGCATTCAAGATATAAGCCTTCGAGTCACAGCTGAAGAAAAACATTCGCAATTAAAAGCTATTGTCGAATTATCAAGCGATGCCGTTGTAGAAACAACTGCAAATGGCGCCATAACAGGCTGGAATGCAGGTGCAGAGTATCTATTTAGTTATGACGAAAGTGAAATGATCGGTCAATCAATTTTGACACTGGTCAGTGCTTCATGCAAAAACGAGTTATTCGACTTCTTCAACAAGGGCAAGCGTACCGAGATAGAGCTCGATTTTCCTATTGTCACCAAGGATTTCATTAACAAGCACGTAAAAATGAAGGTTACTTCTATTAAAGATCGAAAAGGAAAAATCTCCAATTGTTCTGCCGTTTTTCGCGATATTACATCTGAAATTCAAAACGAAAAGGACATGCGAGCTTATCTGACTAGGATTGTAGATATACAAGAAAAAGAGCGAGCACGTATTGCACAAGAATTGCACGACGGCACGGGGCAGCATCTTGCTGCGGTGGGATTAGCCCTTGGCGCCATTATCAATAATTACGACCAGACTATTGCCATAGAAAAGAAGCTGGAAAATCTGCAGACAATGCTTACCGAGCTTGGAAAAGAAATTCATAATGTTGCCTGGGAATTGCGTCCCCCGTCTCTCGACAAGCATGGGCTCGTGCCCGCTTTGAAGCACTATACCGAGATTTGGGCAAATAGAACCGGTATACAAGTCGAGTTTTTAGCCACTGGTGTGGAGTCGGTCAGAGCGTCATCGACTGTAGAAACTGCGCTATTTAGAATAGTTCAAGAGTCATTCACCAATATTGCCAAACACGCAAACGCCAGCAAAGTAAATGTCATTCTTCAACAGCACAAAAATGAGATTCATCTGGTAGTAGAGGACAATGGGGAGGGATTTCTCACTGAAAACGACCAAGTTAGCGCTGGACAAAGCATGGGCTTATCCGGTATGAAAGAGAGGGCCAATCTGGCGGGAGGAAACTTCCAAATCGAGTCCAGTCATGGCCACGGCACTGCGATATTCGTTCGCGTACCCTTTGAGAAAAGAGATTGAAAAAATGATCAAAGTATTTTTAGCTGATGACCACGAAGTTTTGAGAGACGGATTGAAGGCTCTCATTCAAAACACAGAGAATATAGAGGTTATCGGCGAAGCTGCCGATGGTAACACAACTGTTGAAATGGTAGAACAATTACGACCTGACGTTGTTGTCATGGATATCTCGATGCCAGGCTGTAATGGATTTGGTGCTTTTGAACAAATCAAAAAAATTGCA
>CAZFKB010000133.1:0-6930 GCA_964519785.1 uncultured Candidatus Obscuribacterales bacterium
TGCAAATTTTTGACTGGCTGGTTGCCACCGCGATGCCCGAATTTTAGTTTATATGTTGATGCACCTAGAGCAATCGACAAAAGTTGATGCCCTAAGCAGATACCAAAAATTGGTAACCCGCTTGAAATAAGCTCGGGAAGCTCTTTCAAGACGCCTTTGCACGCGGCGGGATCACCAGGTCCATTGGACAGAAAAATGCCTTGCGGCTTGTCGGCTAGTATATCGGCTGCTTTAGCTTGTGCCGGGTATACCGTTAGTTCCAAATTGTGAGAAGCAAGTTCTCTCAAAATATTTTGTTTAATGCCAAAATCCATGACGGCCACTTGTTTTTTGCCTTCGCTGAATTTGTATTTCTTGGCACAGGTCACTTCAGCAGTGAGATCCATTCCTTCCATCGACGGGAATTTGCGTGCCTCTTCTAAGGCCGAGCTTTTCGCTTTTTCAAGCTTTTCGTTTGTGTCTAAAATCTCGGCAGTGGAGTATATAGCACAACGCAAAGCTCCCTTTTCCCTTATATGGCGAGTAATGGCACGAGTATCGACTTCGGCAATAGCGGTAATGCCTTGTTTTTTAAGAAAATCATCAAGACTTTCCTCACCTCTCCAGTTGCTATAGCGCGAACTCAAGTGTCTGATTACAAGACCGCGGGCAAAGATCTGGCGAGACTCCATGTCATCGCTGTTGATACCATAGTTGCCAATTTCGGGCGCAGTCATAGTGATTATTTGCCCGGCATAGCTTGGATCGGTCAAAATCTCTTGATATCCAGCAAGGCTTGTATTGAACACTAATTCACCGCAAGCCACGCCACTTGCGCCAAAGCCCTGCCCCTCGAAAATAGTGCCATCTTCAAGAGCAAGTATGCCGGGACGAAATTTTGACTGGAATTGAGACTTGAGTGTGCTTTTTGCCATATTGATGAAAGACCTTCCGTTTCTATAATACCTAATTTTTCTTAATATTAGGGACTTTTGTAGACCAAGAAAATGTATAGGTCTGTGACGATAAAGGTCTTGTCTTTAAGTCGTATTGGACAGATTTAAGTTCCCACCTAAGACCGATTCAAGGAGGTCGAGCTCGCCAGCGATCCAGCCCTCGGGATGGCGTATATCCCCGCCTGCTTATATGTTGAGATTCTTCTTACTCTGCAAGCGCGACAGACATAATAATTAAGTCGCGCGCCTGTAAAATTAGTGACGTGCAAAACTACTGTTGAAAAGGGCTTCCTTGAATGACTAATCTGGATACATATCTGAGCGGCGTAGCACTTCTTGCTCCTCAGATCCTTGTGATAGCGGCGATTCTCTTTACTTCTTGCTGGGACCTTTTCTTCCCCAAGCATAAACAGATGACCCCAATCGTTTCGATAGTCTGCCTGGCTCTTTCCTTTGTTGCGCTGACCCGTCAATGGAGCCTGGATGCTCAAATATTCGGCGGTCTTTTCTCGGTAGACACGCTGACTGTTATCTTCAGCATGATTGCAGTAGCGTCAGGTCTCATCGTTGTTTTGATGACCATGGGATACGAGCATCACTTCGGTAAAAACAGAAGCGAGTTCTACACCATTCTTTTGACTGCAATTGTGGCAGTGATGTTTTTAGCCGGCTCAACCGACCTCATCATGCTTTTCGTTTCGCTTGAAACTCTAAGTATCTGCTGCGTGCTGCTTACCAGTTTTGCCAAAAGAGACAAAAAATCGGGCGAAGCCTCGCTCAAATATCTGCTTTCTACAGCTGCCACAACTGCTACTCTTTTGTACGCCCTTTCCTTTATTTATGGATTCACCGGGTCTACCTCTTTCGACATCATTGCTCAAAAACTGCAATTAATGTCTATCGGTACTGGAAGCCTGATCAAATATCTGATCATCGCTTTGACTCTAAGCGCAATTGGATTCAAATTGTCGGTCGTCCCATTCCACATGTGGACCCCGGACGTATTTGAAGGCGCCCCCACACCTGTAACCGCATTTCTTTCAATCGGTTCAAAAGCTGGTGGTTTTGTTGTCGCCCTTCGCTTCCTATATGAAGTGATGGGAAGTGTCTATCGCGACTGGATGATTCTTGTTGCCATTCTAGCGCTGGTTTCGATGGTTGCAGGCAACCTGATTGCTCTTGCCCAATCGTCATTCAAACGAATGCTTGCTTATTCCTCTATCGCACACGTTGGCTATATGCTCCTTGGCTTGCTTACATTCAATGCCGAAGGCGTGCAGTCAATGCTCTTCTATATAATTGTCTATGGAATCATGAACCTTGGTGCATTTGCCGGAGCCATATTATTTTTCAATGAAACTGGCTCCGACCGCATAGTAGACATGGAAGGTCTGATCAAGAAACGCCCCTGGCTTGCCATCATGACTTCAATTTGCTTGCTCAATCTGGCTGGTTTACCAGTTCCTCCAGCAGGATTTCTTGCTAAACTCTTTATCTTCAAAGCAGGTCTTGGCATAAGCGAAAGCGCAACCCTTGCTGACAGCGCTAATTACGTTGCTCAAACCACAATGTGGGGCAGCTTCCCCATCGGCTGGGTACTTGTTATTTGCGCTTTAATCACATCTATTCCGGCAATTTATTACTACTCAAAAGTAGTAATTTATATGATTGTCCCCGAGCCATCTGAAAAGGTTGCTCAATTAGCCGAACACCGCAAATTTGTAGGAAGCCCCCAGGAAGGTCCCTGGGCAGCGCTGTGGCTTTGCACAATCGCAATTACACTTGCTGGTACATTCCTTGTTAATCCTTTGATGAACGCCTCGCAAAAGGCAGCAACCACAATGGGCGCTGAACAAAAACGCGAGATTGGTTATCAGGGCAATTTCAATTAGAATAAATCTGGACTGAGCACTTGCCCTTGTAGTTCAGCGGATAGAACACTTCCGTCCTAAGGAAGGTGTCGGGGGTTCGATTCCCTCCAAGGGCTCCAGTAATAATAAGGATTTTGAGACTGTTCTTCAAAACCTTTTTCTATGCTTAAGTGCAGAGTAAGTGCAAATCTAAGGTTTTCGCCCTCTTTAAATTGCTCTGTTCTATCGTTGATAAAATTCCCAATGAAGGCTTTGCCCTTTCTGTTCTACTACTGCGAGAGAACTAACTATGACCGCTATTACCGCACTGATAACAAGAAAATGTACCGTACATGCTGCCGATTCCTTACTAACGATTCAACGCGACAAAAATGAATACATTCCAGATGACTGGAAATTTCAAAAAATCGTGAAAGTAGAGGGGGAGCTATGGGGAGCAATGTCCTTTTGGGGATTTGCAAAGGCAGAATTCGACGGCAAAGAGATATGGAATACCCCTAATTGGCTTGCTAAACAGGCGGGGCAGTTAGGAAAACAAAAACCAGAAGATTTTGCAAACAAACTAGCCATCGATTTGCAAAAGGAACTCGATCAGTTCACCTTTTTAGATGAAACCGGTAAGGAAAGACCCATAGCAAAAGGAATAGGAATCCATTTCACTGCCTACGAATTTATACAAGGCTTCTGGATTCCAGAGCTGTTTCTAATTACCAATTGGAATTCATTGACCTATACATCGATAGACCCGAAAAAAGTTTCTGCGAGCAGAGAAACATATTCAATTCTTGAGAGAGCCATGAATAACGGCGTGATGACAACTGACCCTCGCATCCATGGGGCTGAACAATTTAGACTTTGCGTTCATCAATATTTAAATGCGAGCGAGTCTAATTGGCTCATTTTCAATAACGGCGATCCATTGATGTTTAACAACTTTGCAAATGGAGTGCACAACAATTACCAATTAGTATCCTCTCGCGGGGCGCTCAAAGATGCTGGTTCAGCAAGCACTTATCGCAAACTGGCTGCATTACCAATCACAATGATTGCAAATACCCAAACGAGCCTTTGCGCTGAAAACAAACAACTTGTTGGAGGTCGCACCCATAATCTGTCTATAGAACCTGGAAAGTGTTATGATTCGGATTCTGGCATTTAAAAGTTTCTGTTCAGTTGTTCTTTTCCTACTTTGCTTTTCGAAAGCACTTTATGCCAACGAGAAAAACATGACAGAAAGTGGTTTAGAGTATGCAAAAAATAGAGATTTTGTTAGCGCTCTGAATTGCTTTCAGCAGGACTTGAAAAAATCTCCAGAAAGCCCGAAACTGCTAATGTATGTTGGAAATTGCTATAACGGGCTGGGCGAGTACGAAAAGGCAATATTCTTTTATAAAAAAGCTATTTCTCTGGGCGGAGAAAACGCACTATTCGCGGGCAACCTTTCTGATGCCTATCAGAAAATGGGAGAGGTGGAGAAAGCAGCTTATTGGCTAGAAAGAGCTTGCGACCTCGATCCAGAAATAGCTATAGATGAAAGAACTCAAGCAATTTTGAAAACTTTGAAAGACCCGCTGAATAGTCCGAAAGGCTCCCCTACCTCCCCCGATTATCTAGCAGATTTGAAAAATTGCGTTTATTGGTCCATTAATTCATTTCCAATAAAGGTCTTTATTGAAGAAAATGTTGGCCTAGCAGAAATTCAACAAACATTCCAGAAAATATTTTTTAGCGCTTTTGATGAATGGTGCGTTGCCGCTACTAATCACATTACATACAAAAGGAACTCCGAGAAAAACAGCGCGGGTATTATTTGCCGTATCACCGACGACCCCACCAAGGTGAGAGCAGACGGCGAAATTGGCAAGAATGCTTCCTGTGAGGTTCATCTACACGATGATGGAAAAACCATTAAAATCGCCTATCTCAGCTTCCTATTAAGAAATGGAAATACGAGTCCATATTTAAAAAACGATATTATCAAAAAACTTTGCTTGCATGAACTCGGGCACGCACTGGGAATGCATGGCCACTCACCCAATAACAGAGATGTTATGTTCACACCAGCAGACATTCCGACAGTGCCTACATCACTATCCGAAAGAGACAAAAATACAATTAAAAGACTCTACGGTGAATTTGTTTTTCCGGAAAAAAGACCTTGAATTCGATTATCAATGAATTCTTCAAATCTATGGTCTTTAATAAATTCACTGTAGAACGGTGTCCCTTGCGCTCTACTGTGAAATTTCTGAATGAGGGCGGACTTAAATTCCGAATGATTAAATCCCTTTGCGTCCGAGTTAGCTGAGCCTACAATGCCATTAATGGAAGACATCCCCCATTTTATATCAAATCCCTTTTTCGCCATATCATCTAATATCTCTCTTAAAATCTGTTGCCATGTGCGATTTGAGATTGTAGTTGAAAGTTGTATTGAGTCGGGCATTTTCCACCAAACATAATAGTTGCCGTTTTGGCGAGTGAGTTTCCATTGCTCTTCTGCCAATTTAAATATTTCCTTTTGAGACGGAATTGTTCCACGTGTAAGTTGCTGGGTAAAACTTTTAGGTGATCGGTTCGAATTTAAAACCACACCTTTGTTTGAAAATTCTGCCATTATGTATCCTGGCTTTAAAAGATTGATTACTCTCAGAACTGATGCCGCCACTGATACTTTGGCATCATTAGATACTTTAGAAACAAGTTTAGGAATAGATTTTTCCGATGCGATGCAATCTCTTATCCACTGCTCTGGCAAAAGCAGCTCAGATGCGAATCGATTAGCCTCCCATTCTTCAAACCAAGTTGTATACTTGTCTATGGTATCATCTACGATATCACCTTTATGGGATGGAATCAATACATGACCCAGCTCATGAGCAAGCGTAAACTGTCTTCTAAAGAAGGGTTTCGACGTATTAATAATTATAGTGGCATTTTTCTTGTTAAGATTGAAACTAGCTCCATCTATGTCAACTGGTAAGTCGTGATGCTCGATTACGATTGCATGCTCCTTCGCCAATTTTAAGATGTTAATTGGTGGGCTCAAGTTGTAATAGGAAACCAGGCGTTTAGCGATATTTACTTCAATGCTTTCATTCACATTCTTCTTGCCGTTTTTTCAACCAATTTCTTAATGCTATTAGCGCAGCCTTGTCTTTGGCACGTGCAGCGATTGCGACTTCACAATCCTGTGTACTCAAATAAATCGGAAGCGGAATATTTTCATTTCTTGCATTTAGAATTTCTGGCAAAACGCTCGGGTCCATGATCCAAGCTTCGTACTCGTCTCTTGCCATGCCTAAAAATTCATACAACTCAGTACTATCGCAAGGGGTGGCATTATGCCATTGACTAATAAAATCATCTATCTCTATCGGCAATACTTTTCCTAACTTGTATAAGTCAAAGAATTTTTTTTTGTAGATTCACAATTAGACATCTATACTTCTCCCCCGCACAGGACCACCAATTACATCTCCATCAACAGCATCTAAGACCCCGATATCAAAACTTCGCCATCTCCTTTCACCGTTAACAGCTCCAATCGGTTCACAATTGTCTAAATCAGATGGTGATGGTCTGGGTCTTTGTGTAATTGCTTTAGTGGCTGGGACGATAGCAAATTATTTTCTACCCAGTTTACTTGATGTGCTCATTATCTCTCATAGTTTTCTAAAACGACTTATCTATCAATTTCCAAAAGAAAATCAACAGTTTCCCATGAACCTCATTTCCATTGGATAAATTAACCCTCGACTATTTTGTTCCATTAGCCTGTTTTATAAAAGCTATCGACTTTGCAATCATTTCTGGCAAATCAGAATCCTCGCGAGGCTTATATTTCTCAACCACTAATTCCGCAATTTCCACTTTCTTAGCATCATATGGAGTGTTGCTCTTTTTCGATACCAATCGACAAAGAGGAGTGAACATTCCTGTGCCTCCATCTTCAAGCACATTGCTACGCGGATGAATTTTTTTAGTAGCTTCAAGAACATCGGCTTCTGAATAGTAGTTTTCTATGGTCCTACCATTGCTCACCCATGCAAACCCTGGACCCTCATTAAAAGCATCTTGCAAATAGACTTTTTCTGCGTCAAGAGGTTCTTCAAGTGAAAGTT
>CAZFKB010000134.1:0-6796 GCA_964519785.1 uncultured Candidatus Obscuribacterales bacterium
CCCGTCTTCGCCATCAGACGCAAAGACGACCTGGGCATCGGCGACACCAGCGCAGTTAAAGAAGCGATAGATTTTTGTCGCAGAAATAAAATCACCGTTTTGCAAGCGCTGCCAATAAATGAAACTGGTGGAGACAATAGCCCGTACAACGCTATCAGTGCTATGGCGCTTGATCCCGTTTATACCGACATGTCACCATCAGCGGTGCCCGGATTGTTGCAGTCTGATTATGACAAGTTGAAGCTTTCGGTTGATCAGTCGGCACTTGGCGCTGAAGACGTCGATTATCAAATCGTTAAAAAACTCAAGCTGGATTTATTTAGAGCGGCGTTCAAAAATTTCAAATCAACTAAAGAATTTGAAAGTTTCAAAAAAGGAGATGGCTGGTGGTTGACACCATATGCGGTGTTTCGTGCCTTGCTCGATACTCGCTCAGGCGATACTAATTGGACTCGCTGGCCAGAAGAGTTGCAGCATTTCGAATCGGCTAAAAAGCATCTCGAAGCTAACGGTCAGGCGCAGGAAATTGAATTCTGGTCTTACGTCCAGTGGGTAGCTAATGAGCAATGGTTAGCAGTTCGCAAATACGCAGATAAAAACGGTGTTCGTATAATGGGTGATATTCCATTTGGTGTCAGTCGTTATAGCGCGGATGTCTGGCAGAATAAAAAATTATTCGATCTCGAAATGGCTGGAGGGGCTCCTCCAGAGCCACTATTCTTCAACGATTTGTTCACCAAAAACTGGGGACAAAACTGGGGAATTCCACTTTACGATTGGGCGGAGCATAAGAAAGAAAATTTCGCCTGGTGGAAAAATCGAATCAAGCGTTTAACCGCACATTTCCATGACTTCAGAATCGATCACATTCTTGGTTTTTTCCGCATTTATGCTTTTCCCTGGATCCCTGAGCGTAACCATGAGTTTGTTGAATTAACCAAAGAGCAAGCGCAAGAGTTGACCGGTGGAAAGCTTCCGGGCTTCCTTCCACGACCTGATGAACCAGAAGAGAATGCCGAACTGAACCATCAAGAAGGCAAAGCGATTTTAAAAGTAATTGCGGAAGCTGCCTCTAAGTCTGGTGCTTTCATAGTTGCAGAAGACCTTGGTCTGGTGGTGCCAGATTATGTCAGAGAGACAATTCACGAGCTTGGCATGGCTGGATTTGCCATCCCCATTTTTGAGCATATTCCAGACAGCCAGGAATTCAAGCCAGTTTCAACACTGCATCCGCTGTCTCTTGCGACTTACGCCACTCACGATCATCAGACTATCGCTCAGTATTATCGCGACCTGGTCGAGCGTTGGCACGGACCTAACGGTCATGAAAGCTGGCTTGAGATGCGAAGACTTATGGGTCTCATAAATCTCGATCCTGACAACCCGCCTGTGGTCTACGACGAAAAAGTCCAATACGCATTCGAAAAGACTCTAGTCGAAAGCCCCTGCTGGCTCGTAGTTATGATGATTTCGGATTTGCTCGGCAGCGAAGACCGCTTCAATCAACCGGGTTTGAGCGGAAAAGGATGCTGGTCGAAACGACTGCAGGCACCTCTTTGCGACCTCGAGAGAGAAACAGCTTTTAAAGATAAAATTTCGGATTTCGCCAAACTTGTGGAAAAAAGCGGTCGATTTCAACTGGTTGGCTCTAAATAGTAGTGGTTAAAAACGCCCTGCTTTAGTAAAGTGAATAATCATGATTCCAGCTTTTCTTATTCGAGCAGCAATTGATTATGTCCGCCATTCACAGGCGCTGAGCGACTCAAACCCTTATTCGCGTTGTGAAGAGGCAATCCAGGCGGCAGGTGGGCTCGCCAAAGACAAACTTGGTGATTATGACGAGAATTTGCTCGAGACCGCTGTTGCGACCAATTATTGGGAAGAATTCTTCCATGCCGAAGATCCGCTGGCAGATGAAAAGGACTGGCGCGAAGGACTGGTAAAACGATCCAGCAATTACGATAATTTCGACGCCTGGCAAGCCTGGTTCAAAGATTCTTACAAACAGGTTTATCGCGAAAACAACATCTGGACAAGCGTTTTAATGACCGCCTGGGCGCATACTCATCAGTATCAGCTTAGCTACAGCGACAATAAGTGGAATTTCAATCCTTCGAGATCTTATTTGCCAACCAGTCAGATGTGGAAATTAGAACCCCATCTTGAAACCATCCAAGAAGTAATTCTTGATTGCTGGTACAAAGAATTGCGAGCATATTTTGAGCTTGGCTTCAGGATCGAAACGCGCTCTATTCCTTACTTTGGTAGGGTTGAATGTCTTAACTTCGATACTACCGAAAATATTGTTCATTGGCCAGCTCGATCACACAAAATGCACAACGAAAAGATTGACCTTGGCAAATTGGTTGCCGATATCGTTTTTCCCGTTTCTGACAGCTGGTATAGACACCTCGATAACATGATTTTTGCTCACGAGCATCTAGACGTGACAGCATTAATCAACCGTACGAGTTATGTATTTGAAAGCAAGCGTCATGTGCTCGAACTTTCAATAGATAATGAGCCAGCAAAAGCAAGACACAAAGCGCAGGCGGAAGGCTGGCTTGTTGAAGAAGTTGATGTAGAAGACGAAGTTATGGACGCAGCAGCAGCGTCGGATGCACAAAGCGTGGCGTCCTAGTTATTTTTTTCCTTTGATTTTTGACCATGCTCTTGGAAAAGTAGCAGGTGTTTGTTTTTGTTTGGTTATAAATACCAGGCAGTGATTTTTTTCTTCGTTTCCAAGCGTCGGAATGTGAATACTCGGCTTGCCTCCACCAAGTTGCCCAACTAGAGCATGCGCGGATTCAATTTCTTCGCTCAGACCGCTTCGACTTTTATATGTGACGAGGGTTCCGTCCTTTTCAAGCAAAGGCAGACCCAGTTCGCTAACTGTTGACATTGCGCTTACAGCGCGGCTTGTAACAATGTCGAAAGTTTCTCTAAAGTCTCGCTCGTGCCCAATTTCTTCTATTCGTCCCCATTCGACTTGTACACGCTTAGTCAAATTAAGCGTCTTTACGACCGATTTTAGAAATTCAGTTTTTTTGCCGACCGAATCTATCAAGACTACCTCTAGTTCGGGGCGAGCGATAGCCAGGCACAGACCAGGAAATCCGCCGCCGGTTCCAATGTCTGCAAGACTTTTGGGATTTTCTAGTGCAAACTCGTCCCAGAATTCAAGCAGCGAGAGCGAATCGAGAATATGTCGATTCAACAGGTCTTCTTGAGTCTTGATTTCGCGCGAAATCAAGTTTGTGTGTGCGTTGTAGCTCAAGAGCTCACATGTAAAAGTGTCCAATTGCTCCAGCTGTTCGCTAGAGAGCGAAAAGTTTATCTTCAACAATTGAGTGTTTAATAAATTAAAAGTGTTAGTGTTCATGGAAATATGTCTATAAAGTTGTTGTACTTAGTATTTTCCTTTCCCGCAGGTGAAATGTCGAATCCATGAGTCCGCGCGCATTCCAAACTGTGCTCGTAGCTCCAATGGCGCCAAAAGAGAGAAAAGACCTTGAAAGCCGGGTTTTAGCCGCGGCATTCAAACAAAGTTTTCAGCGCGGGGATACAGAGGGCGCCAATTTGGCGCATAAGCAAATATATCTGCTTTTGAAAGCGGGTGAGAACGAAAGTGCTGCAGAAGCTAATGAAGAAGTTTCAGAAGTTGCTGATAATGGTTCATCTCAAGAGCCTGTTCAAGCAAGTTTGCAAGCTGCAAAAGAAGACCGGGCTGGTACACGTGAAATAAATCTTGGCAATGTCGAATACGCAAAGTTGGAAGTGGAAGCGATGGAAAAGCTTCCTGCCAAATCCAAAGCTAAACTGACCAAAGAAAATGCTGTAGTAGCAGCCACAGCAAGTGCGACTGCATCTAAGCTTCCGGCTCAAACTCAGACCAATCAAGCACAAGATCGCTCAACTACTACAGACCAAGAGCTTCCTAAAGCAAATTCGTATGTTTTGTTAAATGTCGAACCCGGTGCCAGTTTTCGCGAAATTCACATTTCGTTCTTGCGCTTGGTGCGCAGGCTTTTGTTCGAGTTCGAACAAGCGCCCAAGAAGAAAAAGCGCGGCATGATCAAAGAGCTGCAACAAATCTCAATTGCTCACGATATTTTGAGTGATCCGTTAACGCGTACAGATTACGATATTCGTTTCCTCGGTTTGAAAGCGCCAGTGGTTGGTACCACTGAAGGTGTCACCGAAAGTGGTGGCGTCCTTTTCAAGGTTGGCGAATTGCTCGAGTCGGCTGGATTGCTTGAGCCGACTGAATTGGAAATTGCAGCGGACATGCATAAAGCTATGCCGGAAATGTTGTTTGGAACATTTTTGGTAAAGCAAGGCTTCATTACCGAAGGTGATTTAGAACAAGCGGTTTTGGGTCAAGAACTAGTCAAAGACGCGCTTATAAAGCTTGATGTGTTCAAGCAAGCAATGAGTGGTTGGCTTACATCGCAAACTCCAATCAAAGACTACCTGGTCAATGAAAATATCATTTCGAAAGAAGATATGGAGCGCATCGTTTCGAAAAACCTTCAAGAAATACAAGTGCAGAAGGTGGCTCAATCTCCGCAGCCTGTGCGCGGTCCTGCAAGCAAAATACAAGCGGTTTCTTCTGGACCTATGATCAACACCGAAGAAGCCGCCAAAAGAATGATTAGCAAAGGTCATGCAATTCCAGGATGGAAAGACCAGCTCGACTGGAGTCAGCCGGAAGAAGAGGAAATAGCCAAATTCGAGCAGGCTGTAAGACAAGACAAAGAGTATGCAAGACCGGATATCGAAGATATTGGTTCTGGTGCTGCACAAAAGAGCGGTAAAAAATCTCTACGTTCATTGATGGACGGAATACACGCTCCAGAAATGACCGAAGCGCCGAAGGCGAAAACTCGCAAAACTATTGCAGACTTGATGGGACCGCTTCAAGATGAAGATTTCAGCAAGCCGGCAAGTGTGGATGAAATATCGAACTTGTCTCAATTGCTGCAGCCTGAAGAATTGCAGGTAATAGAAGCGCTTGAATCTATCGATAATATCGCTATTGCAAATGATGTGGTGCGAATCAAAGACGCGATGAGCGACACTTCCGAATCGCTGAAAAGACCCACGCCACCACAAGCCGAAAAATATTCGGATATTACTGCTGACAAGCCAGTTCCTGAAATGGCTGGTCCGCCCGTATCTATTCGAACATGGATGGAAGAAGAAGCAAATCTCGGTTTTGGGTTCGATGAAGGAAGTTATGACGAAGAAGAAGACATCGAATATGCTTTTGATTTCGATCGAAGCAATGAAGAAGACGAAGAACTTCCAGTTGCACGTTTTGTAGAAGAGAAGCCGATTAGCGAAGATATCGACAATCCATTTGATCATCTAGGCAATAATGAAGATTCGCTTGAAGACGATTTAGATACTGCATATGGACAAAGCCTTGCACCGGATGTGGTGCTTCCTTCTGAATCTGATTTTCCTCAAGAACAAGATGAAATGTGGGAATATGTAGAAGATCCCAATGGCAATCAAGCTCCCCCGGCAGCCGAACCGGTTGATGAGAGTTCGGTAGAATTTTTAGAGGATGAAGCGGCAGTCGAAGAGATGGTCGAAGTCGAGATTCTAGTAGAGCCAGAGGACGATGAAGACAAAGATCCAACTGGCATTAAAACAAGAGAATTCGAAATCGCTTTGGCAGATGAACAAATGCCTGCTCAAATGACTGGTAGTGATAGCGGATGGTCTACAGAGCCTTTCAAAGCAGCTAACGTGCCATTTGAGAGCATGTCTGCTTCTGTGTCCCCAGCAGAGAATCTTGAAATAACCAAAGAACGAAGCTCGAACCTGGAAGAGACAGGTGCAATTTCGCTAGATCTGGCAAAACGCGCAGTTGCTGAAGGTAAGAAGATAGCCGAAGAACAACAAAAGAGTGCCGAAGAAGCCGATCTTGGTTTTAGCGTTCATTTTGTCCAGGCAGACGAAGACAGCACAGTAGAAGACCTGGACCCTATTGTTATCACTCAGGAAAATGAACAACCTCATATTGAGAATGTAGAGACTCAAAGTCCTGAAGTCGACATGCAAGCGTCCACAACCCCGCCAGGTAATGAAGAAACATCGGAGTGGCAGCTCGTTTATAAAATATCGGGCTCGCTAGCCGATGCTCTTATGAATGACGATGACGACGAAGCCGATATGAGTAATCTTGCTCCTAAGCTAGATGATGTAAATGTATTCATTACTCCAAGTCAATTTTCCGGTCGTCCCATCACCAAAGAGTGGGAGCGAGTCGAAGAAGTCGGTGACGTGAAAGACGACGAAGAGTAATTCGGAGCGCTCAAGGCTTCAAAATTTCTTTAATGCAAGGGTCTTCATTGCCTGTGGAAATCGTCTTATTTAGTGCGTCGAGCCATTGTTTTTCTTTTGCTGTGTTTAGCAGTCGATTTTTCAATCGTTCGATATTTTTTTTAGCTAAATCAATCTGACCAGTTCGATATAGTAGAGCGATGACATAAAAGTGTGGAAGATTGCTTTTGGGGAAAATTTGCGATGCAAGTCTCATATTGAATAGTGCGTCTTGATAGCGCTCCATCTTGTAAAGACATTTTGCAGCATAATAATTGGCTAAATATTGCAGCGGATTTATATCGAGCGATTGAATTAACTTCGCATAACTCTGATTGGGATCTTCACCAAGCTTGTAGGAACAAATAGCTGCCCCAGTAAGATTTGCTGGAGCCGCCTGGTTTGGGCACGATTCAAAAATGGTTTTGGCTTCTCTAAATTTGCCTGATTTGATCAATAGTGC
>CAZFKB010000135.1:0-6788 GCA_964519785.1 uncultured Candidatus Obscuribacterales bacterium
TCTCTTTGAAAAAGAGGGCGGACACTATAGTTGGTGGGACTATCGAATGCTAGCTTTTCAAAAGCGAATGGGATTTCGAATAGATCATATATGGACATCTAAAAGTCTTGAATCTAAATGCATCGCGTCGCGCATTGACAAATACATGCGCAAGCTAGAAAAGCCATCAGACCACGCTCCGGTAGTTGCTTCTTTTGAAATTAGCTAAGCTATGCTGCTTGTTTTTCTTTGGTATTTATATGTTTGCGACGAATGATGAAGTTGATCAAAGCTTGGTTCAAACTCATCTTTCCTTCTTTGACGAAGTTATAGAAAAACAGGGCTGAGTCAATCGCCTCTTTTGCTTGAGGTTTGAGCTCATTAAGCAAAGAACGCATGGCATCTGTGTTTCTGAAAGCTAGAGTCAAGAGCATCTGGGAATCGCAAGACGAAGCAATTTCGTTGCTGGTTAGATTTTTCAATAAGTGTTTTGAAAGACTTGCATTTTGGTCAAGAATAGAAACCAAATTTTCTTCTTCGTTTTCTTCTATTAAGTTACAAGCTTTTAGAAAATCGAAAATGTTGTATTCGGAATCTATATGAGCAAAATGTCTAAGAGACTGACTTGCAAATTGGCTGCAAATAAGCTCTTTCCTCAATAAATTCTGTAAGCACAAAGCATAGGAAAGAACTGAATTCGAAATAAATTCTTTATGTACCAAATACTTACCTATATATGATGTGCATGATTTGTTTTCTATAGCAGCATCTAATTTTGATTTTTCTATGCAACCTGCAAGAACCAGTAATTCACCTAAGCGTAAACTTTTTTCCTTAACTGTTTTGGGTTGCATCAAGAATGGAGTTTTGAGTTTGCGCACACCGTTTTGGACTCGCAGTGTATTTTTTTGAATTTCTTCAGTTATCAAGCCAGTCTTCACCGCTACGTCGCCCAATTTTTGTCCAGTCTTTTGAGCTATTTTCAAGCACAGCTTTATTTTGAAAGTAGAAACACCAAATATTTTGAGCAAGTTTCCAAACTTGATACTCTCTGCATCGTCTGGATCGAGGCGTGCAATTTCAAGAGCCTGCAAGAAAGAAGTCTGGAAAAGATTTGACGTTTGCAAAACGAATCTTCCTTCATCAAAACTCAGTACTTCTGTTTGAATCAATTCTTGTGCTTTTAAGGCGTTGTTTACCAATAGTTCAGAAAGATAATTCAATAATTTCAAAGTTTTGCCAAGTGGAATTCCAGCGACTTTTGAAAATTCCAAAGCGTGTTCTAATTTTTCACTTGAAATTAGCTTGCTATTGAGCAAAATAGTTCCCAACTTAGAATCTTTAGTAGACATGATTTATACATCCCGAAAAGACTTTCAATATGTCTATTATGTTTTTTTTGAGTTCTAAGAACTATTTGATTATGCGCAGATATTCTGCGTAAATCCGCAGAATTGAAAATTGGTCATATCAAGCATTTGGCCAGTCGAAATTATATCGGCGAGCAAACCAATCAATCATTTCAGACTCAAGATCTGCAATTTCATCCAGATATATATGCTTTTGACGAAAGGCTTCAAGTATGATGCGTGCTCTTGTATTTAAAACTTCCATGCCGGCTGATTCTCTGGCATGAGTATCGAGATCTTTTACAAGTTTATTGGACAAAGACGAAATTCTATTTTGAACCCCACGCACACTTATATGTTCGCGGTCTGCAATAGCTTTGTCGGTCAGACCAAGTACCAGCGATATAAGGATCGAATATTCGTCTTGGGTCAAAACGCTTTCTTTGGCTTTTACTGAATGCTGTATAGTCCTGACTAAAGGGTCTATATAAGGATTATCCAGAATCAGTACCGAGCGGATTGCATGGGAGAGCTTTTCTTCACTTTCTGTTTTCAGTGCATATCCATGAATAGCTTCGTCAGGCAATAGCTTCCCGATTTCACGTACATAAGACTCTTCATGAAACTGAGACCAGAAAAGGATTTTGGTATTTGGGTGAACTGCCCAAATTTGTTTGGCCAGCTTAGTGCCTGTCATTTCAGGCATGACAATGTCTAAAATGAGCATATCGGGCTTTTCTTTTTCGAACTTAATCAGCCCGTCTTTCCCGTTTACAGCTTCAACTATTTCGACTTCGCCCAAAGTATCAGTCAATACTTTGCGAATGTATTGGCGTAAAGGCTCCAGATCTTCGACTAATAGTATTTTGTACATCGCTATAGTTTAGCTTATCGAAGAGCAGCGAGGGGCAATCAAATTACAACCTGCGCAAGATTGCTGCAGTTTCTAAAAATAAAAGACAGTTACCTGCTGGGCAACTGACTTTTATTTTTATTCAAAGGTTTGAGCTTGTTAATAAGCATCTTCAGGTACGGGAAGAGTTTCTGGAGCTTTAAATCCTCCTTTGGGTGCACCCGTATCGGGTTCTTTTGTAGGCGGTATTTGCTCTTTCTGCGCATCGGATCCAGGGTCCGCATCTTTTTTAGGTTCAACTTGCTCTCTTTCTTTTGGTTCTCTTATCTTACCGCTATTGTTGCTATCGCCTGCAACTTTTGACTCATCTAATAGATTTAGATTTGTGTTTTCATTTTTTTTGCTTTCCTGTTGCTCGATTTGTTCAAAATTAGCCATGTCTATTCTCCTTTGGTAATCAGTGCAATCGCGTTTTGGATTCAACAATTGCATTATGCAATGCTGTAGAGACGAGTTCTATCTGACTTCGCGCAAGCAAGTTGCGGGTTTGCGCAAACTTCGATTACTTACTCTTTAGAAGGGACCGGAACAGTCAAAATAAAGTCTGTTCCTTTTCCGTTTTCGGGAGTTTGCCACGAAACTGTGGCATCGATAAGAGATGCGCGCAGACGCATATACATAGTTCCCCGTGAGTCATTTGACATTTTGACAGGGTCGAAACCGACGCCATCGTCGGTGGTTCGAAATATAAAATGCTCGCCTTGTTTTGAAATACTTACTTTGACCAGGTCTGCGTTAGCGTGTTTGCACAAATTGGTGATTGATTCCTGGACTAACCTGTAAATCAGTTGTTGTTCAACAATAGAAAACTGATCCAATTCTTTGTCTTCGACCTGTGAATTGAAACGTACCTTTAGTTTTGAATTTTTTGCCGCTTTGTCTAGACGCTCTTCAATAGCCGCACACAGACCAAATTCTGCTAATATGACCGGGCACAAATCATCCATTATTTCGCGTATGTCAGTCATGCTCGATTTCATTCGATCAACAATTTGCTTTTTCAAGTCATCGTCTGGTGCTTTAGTATATTGTTCAAATTGAGTGACGATATTGCGCATATCATTCAGGATTTGATCGTGAAGATCCGCGGCTAACAGGCGTCTGTCCTCTTCGTCTTGTTTTACCATGGTGAGTCTGGATTCCTGCAATTCTTTATTGCGTATAAGCACTTCAGTACTGGCTGCCTCAATTTGATTTTGCTCGTTTTCTCTTTGTTTCAAAAATATGCCAATCAATAATGAAAGACAAAGAAGAATTCCAAAACTAAGTGGTCTGGCTGGAACAGCAAAGAATATCCAGATGAAAAACTGATAGAGAACGCCAAGAGCAATTATCTGCAGTGCCACGACTAATTTTGGTATTTTGGTAAAATAGCCGGTCGCAAGCCCCGGTAAAGACAAAAGAAATACTCCAGGACAAAGTGACAGAGCGATAATCAGATTATTTGTATTTTCTTTGTTTTGCGAATTTAAAAAAGGCATCAATCCAAGAAGGGCTTTTCTCCATTCGACAAATGCTTCTTTTAGTTCTGCCCACAGTCTGAGGTCAAGACTTTGCAAAAGCAAAATCAATCCAAAGGTCAGAGATAATGCAGCGGCACTAAGTAATAGACGCTGATTTCTTTGAGAAATAGTTGGCACCCTCAGGTCCTTAAGTAGTTCCGATTGCTTTTCGTTTGATTTGTAAAGCTTGCAACTGGCTGTTTATTAGCTCTTTATCGAGCTGGTTTACCTGCACGATTGTAATCAATTTTTCGGCGGTCGCTTCTTTTGACTTATTCATTTTGAATAAGTCTATGTCTTCTTGGATAGGCAATTCAATTTGCTGACGGCTTTGAAGTTCGATAACACGTTTTCCATTGACATAACGTTCTTTCACTCTAGTTATGTTCATATCAGCAATTAGCCAGCCCACATCAGGGTCCTGGTAGATTTGTTCTGCAAGTTTTGTGAGTGTATCGTTTACCGTGACAAGCCAGAGAGGACGATAACTCACTATTTGATTTGAAAGAGGAGCATTTGGACTACTCTGTTGAGTCAGAATTTCTTGTTTTGCGGTGCCAAACGAGGATAACTGTCGTTTTGTGAAAAGACGTTTTTCGTCATTTGCAACCATTTTACTCAGACGGTCTAACAGCTCCTCTTTAGTGCTGCTAGATTTGAGCTTCTCAAGGTCCTTGGCGCTTAATTCGCGCATTTCTTCTTTTAGTTTGCGCAACAGATTCTTTATTTTGATCTTGTTAGCCGACTTGAATTGATTATCTCTTTCTTTTGAAGATAATCGTTTTTCAATTTTATTTTGTTTGATTGCATCGCTTATAAATTCGCATGTTTGAAAGAAATCCAGTTTCATGGTTGAAAGAGATTTTTCGTTTTGAATTTCTTTGACTACTTTTCTGTTTGTGCGATCAGGTCCTTCTTGTTTTGCTATACCTGCAAGTGCGATGAGAAGTCCTAGTTCAAGCCCCGAAATATAGCGACATGATTCTGGACTTGAAACGGTTGCGCATTCATCTTCATCTTCTTCGCCGTTCTTCTTTTTCTTTTTCCTTCGCCCTATTTCTAAGTAACCTGGAAGTCTGGTATCACCTGAAGTCATACCGGTTCGGGCATCTTTTATAGTAAATGACAGAGGGGTTAGTCCGTCGCTTCGGCTTGTGTTGAATTGAGCGCGCAAAATGCCTTGAGCCGAAAGAGCATCGCTTCGAATAGTGGGAGTCAAATTTGCCCCTGGATTTGTAAGTGCATCTTTTACAAGTCCAATCAGCGCAGGTGTGCGTCGATCTGAGATTGAAGGAATAAAATTAGTATCGATATTTGCTTTGATGTTAAATGAAGCCGGAAAGTTTGCATTCAAGTTTATGTGTCTTGCAATTTCAAAGTTCTTGAGATTGCCTGGTAACTGTACAAGACGTATAAAATCAGACGCTTTAGTCAGATTTTCGAAAGTTGCTGCTTTGTGTTGATTAAATCCTTCACTGGCTGAGCGAACTAGATTCTGGAAACGCAATGATGGAACGTCATTTTTGATTGCGGACAGGCGTACTTTTTGAAAGCTTTCGTCAATTCTGACATTAGAAGCCAGATGAATTTCAGTCTGATGCACATCGTTTCTTGAAACCAGAGCTCTTGATTCTTTATTACTTAATACAGACTCGACCGTTTCATTTATTCGCGCCAATACTTTCGTTGGTCCTTCTTGTGCTTTTAAGTTGTTTTCCATAACTGGTTTAAGAACCGGACTTTCAATCGGATCCCTTTTAACAGGCTCTACATGCTTTTCCTTGTTTTGGTTGCTTATCAATTCAAAAGTAGGCAGGGTATCGTTTGCCGCTTTTGTGATTGTAATTCTGGGACTAACAAGTTCTGCTGCTAAATTACTTACAGAATTGTTGAGGTACTGCGAATTAACTTTCACATCAGACCTGGCTGAAACCATTTCAGAGGTTGTTTCTGATAGTGCAGCTGCACGGTTAGGGATTTCGGGTTTTCCTGCAATATTAGCTAATCCCTCATTTCGGGCAGTAGAACTCGCCATGGGACTATTGGATTGACCAGCTTCATATGAAGAACTCGGTATTCTAGCTTCATTTGCTTGCTGAGAGTTAGACACTGTTCCACTTTCCACCAATGGAGCCGTTGCCATAGATGTAGTGTCCAGCCGGCTATTTGCTTTTGGAGTCAGGTTAGCACTTTCTAGCGGCGATGAAGTGGACCCTAAAACTTTGCCACCTTGCGATGCGTCCATAGGTAGCACAGGTTCGACTGTCAAAGAGCCGTTTGAAACGATATCGAATCTGTTTGCGGTAACAGCTGTTGGTAACGCCGCATTTCCGATATCCCAGTTAGTAGACTCGACACGATTTTGTGTCCCTTCGGGAGAATCTGATAATGGCTCGGGGATATCGCTCATTTTGGATGAAATATGCAATAAAGTAGTAAGAGAGATTTCATATTACTTTATTCCCTTCTTCTTTGCAAGTCTATTTAATGCCAATAGGCTTGCTTAAAGCTCATTTTGCAGACCGATTTTTGGGGTTGCTTAGACCACAGATTTAGCAAGTTCTTTTTCTTGTGTTTTGCTGTAAGGGAAAATTATGTCTTGGCGCTCGATGTCTTCTAGATCTTTGAACTCGCCTGCAAGCACTTTGTCTGCAAGTTTTGAGCAAGCTTTGAAATAAGCATCCGAAGGTCTTGTTCCAGTTAGCTTTCTAGTTAGATCCTGGCACAAGATATCGGCTGCATCAACCATAATGGGGTTGACCGCTCTTCCTTCGTGTGCCCAGAGAGCAGTTACAAGAATCGTGATGATGTCTTGCACGCGTTGGGACATGTCTGCAATTCGACATTGTCTATCAGGTAGCTTGAGCTGGTGTGTGACCATATTGCCAGATAGTTCCAGAGGGCTCTGGTGCAATTCTGCTAGAGCAAAATTGACATGTTCGTTTAAGCGCGAATCCATACCATCGATATTGCGACTATCTTTACCCGAACACAATTGACCAAGATACCAGAAGCTGTATTTCATCAATTCATTGCGCAGAGCAA
>CAZFKB010000136.1:0-6767 GCA_964519785.1 uncultured Candidatus Obscuribacterales bacterium
CGGGTCACCAAAAAATTCAAATGCAAGAGACATTCGCTTGACTCTATTTAGATTGTTTTGAACTAGTTCATACTTGTTTCGCCTGGTTGAGTCATTCAGTCCGGGATAAGCGATGCTTTCTAGTCTTAGCAATTCTTGCTCTAATTGTTGCCATGCTTCCTCTGCCTTCGCCTTGTCACCTTCTTTATCTTGAAGGAAAACAATCTCAGCTAAAACAGTGGCTTTCATAGGATTGTCGTTTAGCAACTCACTTAGATGCTCTATCCGGTATAAAGTTTCAAGCGCTTCTTTCCTGTTTGAATTTGCAAGCTCCCTTGCCAGACAAAAAATACGAAATATTTTATATTGATCGATTGAACTCTCTTTCGCTGCCTGCTGAACTAAATTTTCGATCAATGCCAAACTCTTCTGAACTTTTCTTTCTTTTAGTAAGTCATAAACCTCTCGGGCAGGCATCCACTCTGTATTAAGTCTGTTGAAATCTTGAGTGCGCTTCCCATAATCTATATTCGGCTTATTCAGGGCTTTTAACTGCGGTGCATCTTTGCCAAAGCTTTCTTCAATTTTAGCCTTAGCTTTTGCAAAACACTTTTCAGCTTCGGTCTGATTGCCAGCTTTTTTGTAAGCATTGGCCAGACGAACTTCAATTTCGCTCTGACAGGGACTTGCTGAACGTTCCAATTGAACAATCTCATCCGAGCTAAGATTGTTTTCGTAAATGGAAAGCGCTTCTTCAAGACAGGTATAAGCAGCGGGAAAGTCGCCGCTACTTGCATAAACATCAGACAGATTAGCTAAAGTTATAACAGCGTCCTGATAGCGAATAAGGTTGCTTGAGCGCGTGTCGAATGACTTTTTTTGTTCATCAGCAAGAGCCCTATAAGCGCGAGCAGATTTGCTGAAGTCTTTCAAGACAAAATAAAAATCACCGACGGTAGCAAGTCCTTCAAATGCCGGTTTTCCTGGATTCTGCATGCAGAGCGCCTCAAGCTCCTGACAGATCTGAAGCGGATATCCGGAATTCGGATTGCGGGACAAGAACTTGGTGTACTCTGAAAGTATATTGAGCCGCTGCGCAACTTTGACATCGCCGCTACCGGAATAAAGATTGCGCCAGATAATCAGTGATTGGCTTTGCCTTCCTGTCATTTTTAGATACTGGGCAGTTTTTATCAAAGCATCGATTTCTGGTCCGTAGGCTCGTTTTAAGCTTCGTTTCGACATCTCTTGTGCAAATTTCATGGCAGCGTCAGATTCTTTAAACATCGCGCACTTATCAAAAAAGCTCAATGAGTAGGGAATCCCGACCAGAACTTCTGCGTCTGTGGCCATCCGACTTCCATACGGTCTGTGATTCAGAAAATCACGCAAAACTGCTCCAGCCGAAAGAAGTGCACCGTGGTTTTCACAATTTTGCGCAGAAGTAAGATTATGGCCGAATTGACGCGGTCTTTCAAAAATGTCCACTGCGCCAAGCATGCCGGTATAAGAAGGACTTTTTTTTCTGTCTTCAGTATATTTTCTTGTAATGCTATGTACGGTCAGTTCATTCCCGTAACCGGAAAGAACAGTAATCTTTACGATACTGTCGGGCGGACCAGCAAGCATTTCATGTAACTCTTTTAGCGAACGCCCCTTGGTGTAGGTGTCGTTGATTTTAATAATGCGATCTTTCTCGTTGATGCCAAAACTGGTATCAAAACGATAGGTGAAAGCACCACATATACCGCCGTCACAAGCGAGCGTCAGCGCAAGTCCAGCATCAGCTAACGATTTATTGGTATCTTTATGCTCTGCCCCTTTCGTTGTATCATCGAATGCAAAGTCTGGAATTTGAGCCGAACCAATGAGTTGAGACAGGCTTAAGGCTAAAATTACCAGTAATCGGGTTGACTGCTTCATGGGAATAATAATAACAAAGTTTTGCCGGATTAAAATGTTTACTGGTCTCCTAGCGCCTTCACGTGCTTGAGTCGAAAATTCCGTATATGACCAATAAATCCATACCTAAATCTGCAGGAAAAGTAGCAGGTCGGCAGTGGCTAGCAATAACCAATCAGGCGAAAACTGACCAACAAGTTTATGACAATGGTCTGATCTGGCTCAAGAAATTTAAGCGCTCAAAGAATCTATCTGAGGGGCTAAAACCAATAAGTATTGCTTTCCTGAGCCACTTGCACCGCCATAGTCTCTCGAATCATATTTAAGCGATGCCATAAGGTATTGAGTAGATCAGGCATAACCAGAGCGGCGGTGCTTTTCAAATGTGTTTTCCGGCTGATACCAGGCAAAAGAATACTAGGCACTGCCCTATACGGCCACCAATAGAGGCTTACCAGCCATGGCGGTGCTCTAATCTTTTGCCACCTAATGTGGTGGTGCTCTAAAACGCCACCATACTTGTGATACCACATAACGCACCGCCAGCTTTATCCTGCCTCCGCATAACAACAGGCACCAATGAGGGTATCACAATCAATCTACAATCTTGGGTGCCGTTGACGCTACGGGGCTCTCCTTTTCTAATACGATCTAGTAATGTGCGAGCAAAGGAACTAGATGAAATGAAAAAAGTAAACAGGAGCTTTCGCTCCTGCTTACTTTTTCTACCCCAAGCTTACGCCGACTTTTTCTTTTCCGATCGTTTTAGGGACTCAACCGCTGGCGTTTCTTCTTTCGATTGGGGCTTCTTGCCACAAAGATGGAAACTGGTGAGCTTGATGACGGGCTTGCTTACCAGCATTACAGAACCTTTTACCTCCTGCGTGTATTGCGATACGTCAAGCCTGCCACTAACGACTACTTCGCGCCCTTTTGTGATAGTTTTGAGGACCCGGTCGGCTAGTGCGTTCCAGGCATCCACGTCTATCCAAAGGGTTCTTTCGACATCTGTATTAGATGAGTACTGTTTGACCGCCACCGAAAATTTGGCTACCTTGTTGCCGGAACCAAAGGATTTGAGAGACGGGGCTTGGCCGACGTGTCCAACGACTGTGATTGTGTTATTCATAGAATGGCACCCTCCGTGGTGTTTCTTGTGTGTCCAAAAATGAGCACGGCTTTTATCGGATTCAACACCGCTCAGCGCCGAAGGGGAGTGTTGAGTCGGATAAAAGTTGTGCTACATTAGGGGCACCAAAAACACCGCGGTGGGTAGCCAGTCATGAATAACCAATCACTAGTTGGATATGTCGGCATATGACCCCGTCGCGAAGAATCCGATGGTAGGCAATTAGGTCGACAATTAAAAGCTGGCGGTCAAGCAGCTAACATCTTTGACAGACGTCGAAAGGAGCCAATGGTATGCGGTGGTGCACAAAAGCACTAGCTAGAGAGGGACTCAACGACAATCACTGGGCGCGAAGTGGTCAGAAGGCTGGCGCAACGAATCCACAACGAGCAGGAAGTAACGGTTCAAAAGCAGGTAGCAAACTTGTAACAAAGCGCACGAGATTCAACTAAGCAGCAGGAGCCCAATCGCAAGAAACGTCCACGGTTGAGGGCGAATAACGACAGACTAGAAAAAGTTAGGAAAGGTTTGGGAAAGAAGAAGCAGGAAGAAACTTCTGCTGCCATTAGGCAGTTTATCTACGTTCCGAATAAAAAAATGGTAGGGGCGGCGAAGCCGCTCCTACCCTACCTCTTGCTTCTCTTGCTCGCACTTTACGGCAGGTTTTCATGAATCTTTCTCTGCACGATATTACTAGCTGCGAGGACGGCAACCAACGACAGGTGAATCAGGTGCCGATTACAGCAGGACCATCAAGTCTTGCTGCCGCCAGGCAGTTTATCTTCGTGTTATGGATCATGATTAATAGAGGGGCGACGCCAGTCGCCCCTCTATAGGGCTCTCCTTACATACAAGAAAGAATCTCGCAAGCCTGTTTTCTTGCGCGGTGCAATCTCGACCTAACTGTTCCAATATTGATTCCTATCTCCTTTGCCATTTCCTGATACGTGAGTCCCTCAGTGCGCAAAATTAGCACTTGCAGTAGTGGCAACGACAAGCTCTCAAATATTTTCTCCATTTTTACTAGATTTTCTGAATCTATCTGATTTACAGGATCAAGTAGAGAAGAAAAGGGTATCACATTATCATATTCATTTCCTTCTCTATCACAGACCATGCCAGCTGAATCTACAAAATAATTTGAATCGAGATATTTGGCTTCAGTTGCTCGTTTCTTGCAAGCATCAAGAAAACAATTCTTAGCCACCATGTAAATCCAAGCACCACTAATCTTTCGAGGTTTAGACTTAGTTTGTAATATCTTAAGAAGCACATCCTGAGCAATATCATCAGCCCTACTTTGTGACCTCGAAAGAAAAAGAACAATTCTTCTGACTCTTTGAATTACTGTTTTGATTTCCATTTTTATTTACCTCTAGATGAGCGGCTAACTCTTTTGCCGCATCTCCAAAGCACGAGGTTGGCTCCGCAAGTCAAGCTTGAAGACGGAAATCTTGAACACAAAAAACGAGCGAGCTTGACTTGCTATGGAGCCAACCTCGTAAAATTAGAAAAGGCATTTATACATCGGGCTTTTAATTACGACGACTAGAACAAAATTCATTTCAGAAGAACTCGCATCAAGTGAGAAAACAAAACATCCTCACTTATAGCCATAATTAATCGATACTAAATACGAAAACCTCCACTCCCCCATCCCGGATATTGAGCTTGCGCAGAGCGATAAATATTTCAATCAAATGAAACATCGGCAAATGGGCAGTCTTGACGCCGCGCTAAAATTAAAGAGCGAAGACGGGTGAATTGAAAATTCATCCCGTCTATCTCACCCGGCGTCGCTCATTATTAGAAAGCGCGGCAAGTCAAGACACTGTATTCAGTATCAAAGATAAAGGAATGAAACTGGTGAAAACATGTTGTTCAAATACTCTGACAGGCACAAGAAAATAACAGCGGGGCAGAATCCAAGTAAGAAAAATGGTATGCAGTGGCGCATGAAAAAAAACGAAGAAACTAAAAACAGAAAGCAGGAGAACGCAAAGTCAAATCATGATCAACAAAAAGTTTTTGTAATACATATTGATCCTATAAAAATAAGAGATTTCCTGGTTGAAAACGAAGACGAACTCTTCGAGTGAATTAAGCGAATCTACCTAACCCAAATGCCAAGAAAAGACTGGAAACAATCAGCTTTAACTTATTATTTGCTAGAATTTTCTCTCTCATTAAAGGATGGATGTCACGGTGCTGGGAGACCATACTAGCCTTATTCGTGAACTCGCTTCGGAGAGCACTTTGAAGCGCGCATTTGTATATGCTGTTTATCATCGTGAGCATAGTGATTTTTTCTTTGATCCACATGAACTTGAACTAGCAAGAATCAAAGAGAATGACATAATCGTTGAGCTCAGTGAAGAATTAAGCGATCTTGACAATTACACAACTAGGCCATCATTCGCCTACTATCCACCTAAAAACGGACTTTGTTTCAGACGAATGATTTACCTTCCTTTTAAGGACCTTGTTGCAAGATATGCTTTCGTAACAGTTATAGCTGACAAGACTGATGCAGGACTTTATGAACATTCATTTGCAAATAGACGAGCAACAGGTAAGAATGCAAATCGAATGTTACTGGAACCGTTTGCCACCAAGTCTTGGCCGAGATTCTGTAACTGGCAAAAAGAACAAATAAAAAAATTCAATGTCCTTTTAAAAACAGACATTTCGGCATTTTACGACTCAGTCTCACATTCATCGCTTATACATGCGCTTGCAGAGGTGCTGGCCGTTCCCATTAGCGGTAAGCTTTTAACTTGGTTTTCAACGCTGCTTAAACCGCAAGTTTTTTCGTATTCAACAGATCCAGAAAGAATGGTTTCATCAGAAGAACTCAGACAAGGCCTGATTATAGGTAATGCGGTGGATGGTTACCTAGCTAATATATACTTGCGCGAAGCAGACGCTCATATGGAGCGGTACTGTTCAAGAAGAGATATTGCTTATGGCAGATATAACGACGATGTCCGAATATTTGCCAAGTCAAAAGCGGAAGCCAAAGAAGCGATCCTGCTCTTGCAGCAATGTTTGCTAACTAAAGGACTTAACCTGAATGCATCTAAGACAAAATTTGCAGATACCGAAAAAGACATTAAAGAGTTAATGTCAAAGACCTACGCATACCTTGATTACGAAGAAGATTATGATGAACCTGATGAAGAGAATAACCCACTTGTGGATTCTGTTGATCACCCATTTGATCACGATGATGGGTTTAGCATAACAAACAAGGTTGATGATGAAAGTGACGCAAAAAAATTCTGCCGTTGCCTACATAAAAAACTAAGGTTGGTAGATCGAAAACTATCTCAAATGAAGCAATTGGCCAAAATAGTGGAGGAATTTACAGGTAGTACCAGGTATGCGTGCTGGCTTTTAGCAGAAAGCGCCGTTAACGAAAAATGTTCAGCTGAAACTAAATAAGAGGCCTGTAATCAAATTGTTGCCATATTAAGCAACTCAGACGTTTCATCATATGCAAAGTATCGCATTTTGCACCATCTAACTAAAAAACGATTTGGTGGCAAGCGTTTTATCGAACAATTAGATTTGAAAGTAGTTGAAGTCTTAGATGAATTGGTGCCTAATTTTATAGGAGAACCTGCATTTGAATTGGCAATAGGAGCAATGTATTTTTTATGGGTACGTGGCAAGTCCGAGAGTGATCTAAAAATATTACTCTGGTCTGACCCCCGAGAAATAGACACCTAGATTTCTACGCTGCCTCCAATTATGA
>CAZFKB010000137.1:0-6762 GCA_964519785.1 uncultured Candidatus Obscuribacterales bacterium
ACCTTTTTTGCTGCAGCCACACTAAGAGGCGACCTATCCAAGCTAGGCTCTCAAATGTTTTCATCGTTGAAGCTATTCAACGGATACTTGTGGCCAGTCTGGTACTTTCTGGGCGTTGGTATTGTATTTAAATTAATTGGCTCTAGCAAAGTAGTATCGAATTCAATCAAGAATTTGATTGGACCCAAATTGCTCACGCCAGCTTTGCTGGTTATATTAACGGTACTGTGTTTGGTGCTTGGAAGCGAGCCTGTTGTGCGCTTACTTGGCACACAACCAAGTCTTGCATCTAATATTTTAGGACCGGTCTTCTTTCCTATTTATTTAAACACTGCTCCATACATCTGGCGTGACCCGCTTACGACTATTGCTGTTCACTGGTTTTCGTGGGTGCTTTTGTTCGACGTGCTTGTTGTAAGCGTTTTATTGATCGTGAAAAAGCTCAATAACGATTCGATGGCGCGTTTGTTTTATTTAAATTGTCTTTCGGCTTTACTCATTTGGGAATATATCTTTCAACTAGCATCTTTTGCCCGGACACCAAAGCACTCTATTTTTGCACTTTTAATTTTTTCGCTCTGGCTATTATGGTTGATGCACACAGTAGGCTGGTCGATGAGTCTCAAATCGTCGCCACTTTGGCCTGCAATTGGCCGTTTGCCTATTTATGGCGGCATTATGACTTTTTGCTTTCTTGAAATTTTCGCGCGCTCAGCTCTTAAGGATTTCAATGTCACAAACGAACTATTTCTTGCTTTGTTTCGCGGTGTCATAGATATTGGTCTTCCTTATTTCTTTTACTTATATGCTCTGGCGCGTCTTGGCAAATTGCCTCTGCATTTGAGCAGTTTGTTCACTGCATTTTGTCTGGGAGGACTTTTCTCTTTTCCAATAAACGTACTAGACAAATTTGCAGCAGGCGGATCTATAGAAGGATTGAAAAAGATTGCTCTTGAGCAATATCAATTATTTCAAGCCAAAGGCTCTATAAATATCGACATGGAACTGCCGGAATGGTGGCTTTTGGGGCGAGCAATATTGTTTGTCAGTGTGCTCACTGCGCTTGCATTTGTAGCTCATCGTAAAAATGAAGATCCAAATGCACGTCATAGCGCCAAAGTTTTCTCGCTGGTGGCATTTGCAAGTGGAATGGCTTCTTTTTCCAGGTCATTTGTTGATTTGCCCATTCCTATGAACTGGCATGTTTTTATAGGCCCAACCAGACAAGATTTGTTTTTTAGTGCCGGGCTAGTTTACTTCTATTTCGCTCTCTGGCTTCCTGCCTTGATTCTGGGGCTTGGACTTTTGTCGGATAGATTGCGTAAGCGTCCCTACTTTTTTTGTTTAATGGCCATTGCTGCTTCGTTTAATTTTGCTATTTCGTACCTTTATCAAAATCACGAATCGTTGCTAAGAGCGTCAGGACTGATTTATTCTGGCATAGTTATTTTGCTTTCCATTTTTGTTCTGTTAGTTTCGTATTGCATTTCTGAAATGGCGACCTTTAGTGATGCAAGCCAGAAGCCAAAAACTCAACCACTTTTATCTGAGCGCTCGGTTTACACTTTGCTTGCTGTAATTATTCTTGCTCTTTCTGGACTGGCTATTTATCAGGTGTCCAGTATTCAGTCTGTAAAGTTGCAGGTGCAAGCATTCAAGCATCCAGTCGTGGTACCGACCGATTGGAAATTGGTGCCATCAGCGCCTGACGCCGATCCTCGCAGAGTAAGCTTTACTTTCAAAGATAGTCAGGGGCTCGATTCGCAGGTTTTTATGGGCACCCTAGACTCTAACCCTGCAGGTACGCGAGCTTTACTAAAAGTCCTTTTATTGAAAGCAAGCGCCTCATTGCAAAATATGCAGTTATTAAAAGTTGAAAACTGGGATCGAATGTATCCAGATGCGTTGGTTTGTTATTACATGTTTGAAAAAAATATTCCCGGAAACGCAAATGTACTTACGCTTGAAGGATTAACTATCCTTGTGCCTAAGGCAAATAATCAAACCGAATTTTATACAATAATTACCAGTCCAACTGATATGGAACGCCTGCAGTGGCGGCTTGCAATGGTAGTTGAGTCTTTGCCCGATAGAATGGGAAAAATCCCTGGAGCAAACTAAGTCATGTCGTTTGAATTGTTTTGATTAACTTGTGAATTAGACTCATCCTGGTTGAAAGGCTTGTTTTGTCCGCCTATCATACGTGAGCGCAATCCTTTTACTTCTTCGAAAATTTTTTTTGCTAAATCGTTTCGGCCATGATTTATAAAAAAGCTCGCTAGCCATTCGAGCTCTCTTATGGGTTGTGATTTTAGTCTATCTTTGGGATCCATAATCAAACTGTTCCAATCAACTTATAACTGAATCTTTGCAGCCATTGGTTTTATAGCAAACAGACGCAAATCGATGCCGGATTTAATAGACCAATTACCGATGGGGACACGACTTGTTGCTTAAAAGGCTATAAATTAACTCAACGTGAACTCGCCGGATCCGCAACAGAACTAATAGAACTAAATGTAAAACAAGCTCTGCAAGGAGTGTTAACTATGGCAGACAAAAGAAAAATACAACACCAGAAGCTAATGATTGAGTGTTTAGGAAAAGCCGTGGCTCAGCGCCGAAAACGACTGGGTATGTCGCAGGAAGAGCTTGCAGAAAGCTCTGGAGTCGACCGAGCTTTCATAAGTAAAATCGAGCGAGGTAGACGTAACCCCAGTTTCGCCCTGATTTCGCATATATCTCATGGTTTACATATGCGTTTTTCGCGTTTGGTGGCAAATTGTGAAGAATGCGCTAAAGAAAATCGCAAGACTGGTTAAATTGAAAAAATCCGATCAAATCTCAATCTTGATTTTTGCCATTTCTTTAGTGACGCGCACCTCGCCAGAAGCCGTCTTTTCGCGCACTAATAATTTTTGAGCAATATGATCCATCATGTTTTCGATGCGGATATATCCAACCATTTTGCGCGACTCCAAATCTTCCACCACCGGCACCACTTTAAAGCCATGCTCTCGCATAGTCATGATGGCAAGAGCGGCGGTATCAGATACGGTGACTGCAATTGGATTTTGCACCATTATATCTTTTGCGCAGATATTCATTTCGGCACCCTCTGGTAGCGCTGCTGCAACTTCTATGGAGCGTAACAAATCTGAGCGAGTAATCATACCAATTAAGCGACCATCGTCATCTGTTACCGGTAAGAAATCTAGTCTTCCTGCGTTCAATTTGTGAATTGCATCAACCACGTGATTATTTGCATTTAGTGGAACTTCTTTTAGCGGTTGAATCAATGTCTGGAGCGGGATATGTTCTAAAACCTCGCGTACTTCATGAAGGCTTTTCCAGATATTGGTGCGACGATTCATCGCCTTTAATACTGCTTCTTTCAAAGGACTTAGCGAAGTTGAAATTTGATTGAATACGTTGGAGCCCATAACAGTTACTTCAAGATCTGTCCTTGCCCGAACGGTAGCAGAGCGTGGACGCTCGTCTAGAAGTGCGCCTTCGCCAAAAAAGTCTCCAGGTCCAAGCACGGCAATTAGATCATCACCTTCGCCATTCATTTTTTTGCGAGCAACTTCGGCTTCGCCTCGCTCGATTACAAAAAATTCTGTGCCTGCTTCACCTTCTTCGATTACCGGGTCGCCAGCAGAGTAAAACGCGCGCCAGATGCGCTTTGATCTATCTGCTTTCATGTGAGCCAATGTGCGAGGAAAGACAAGGTCGCATGCCCATTCGAGCCCCACTTTTACTATTTGAAAAACCGAAGGTAGTTTCATTAAGTAAACGCCACGCCAGATAAACCAGGCAATAAACCCCGAGAGACGAACGCCCATAATGTCGGCTACAGCATCGTAGCCGCCTATAGCGCACATTGAGCCCATCATTTTGTAATGGAATGGTTTGGTTTCGCGCTTTTCAATGGTGGCAATAATGTTGTCTGCCACCTGTGTCGCTTGACGCTCGGCAAACTGAGCGACAGTGGGACAAATTTTTCCATCGAGTGCATTGACTATTGCCGCGCAATCACCGATTGCCCAGACATTTTCAAATCCTGGAATGGACATATCGGGATTGGTGCAAATACGACCGCGCTCTTTTTTGAGATTCAGTTTTTGAATCATCGGGTGAGGGCTTGTACCGATAGTGCAAACAATGGTGGCACCATGTACGTAACGTTTGTCTTTGAGCGTAATTCCAAGAGGTGTTGCTCGGCTTGCCATCGCATTTAACAAAATACGAACCCCGGCTTGGCTCATTCTGTCTTGGGCAAATTTTCTAAGCGAAGTATCGAGTTCGGGAAGAATTTGGTCGCGCGAATGTACGATGGTTACTGAGATATCTTCTTCTTTGATATGACTGAAAAATTTGCGACTGCGACGTACAAGGTCGTTTATTTCTCCAGCTACTTCGACTCCTGAAAAACCAGCACCAACAATTACAAAGGACAGATGCCATTTTTTCTGTTCTGGATCATCACAGACTTCTGCCTTTTCCATTTGTTCCATAATGTGAGCTTGTAGCGCTAGAGCATCGCCCACTGTTTTGAATGAAAAAGCGTGGTCGTTCATGCCTGGAATGGCAGAAAGGTCGACTTTGTTGCCTGCAGCAATGACCAGATAGTCGAAACTCATTCTGCGTCTGGTTTCGTCGTATGCCTCGTATTCGATGCATCGTGTTTCCAGATCGATAGAAAGTACACACTCCGTTCGGCACCAAACGTCTTTCAACATTTGGCGTAATGGCGCTGAAACGTCTTTAGGTTGAAGAGTTCCTCCTGCTACGCCTGCTAGGAGAGGATGGAAAACCATGTGATTTTCTTGATTGAAAAGCACAATCTCGTATTGCTTTTGGGGCAAGGCTTTGCGAAGTTTGCGGGCGCATTTTACGCCGGCAAAACCGCCTCCAATGATTAATATTCTTGGGTTCGCCATAGTTGTTGCATTGTAGCCGATTTAGTCAAGAAAACTCGAAATTCTAATTGATTGGCGGCTGTAAAGCGCCCATTTAGACATCACTTTATGCATCGATTTTGGCGCTCCATGCTACGTTGCATGATGTAGAGCGCAATCGAGAAAATTTTTGGGAGGTTTTAAGATGACATCATTTCTAATAAGGTTAGTTTTGCTGGCACTTGCCTTTCATTTTATATTGCCGATGATTGGTGGAATTGAAGTTCGTGGCGGATTCATGACTTCTATTGGTCTTGCGCTTGTGTTCAGCATCTTAGGTGTGGTGGTGACCTGGTTGGCTGCCGCTATCACTGCAGTTGTTGCTGTAGGAACTCTTGGTATGGGACTTTTGATTCTCATACCCCTTTGGATATTGGGATTTTGGTTACTGCCAGCTTATACTCTACTTTTGACTTCGAGTGTAATGCCGGCTGCTTTAAGCGTAACAGGCTGGTGGCCTGCAATTTGGGGCGGCTTAATTACACTTGTAATTGGCGTCGCGACCGATAGCACCGACCGCTATGTTAGACAGCCAGCATAATAAAGCCAAAATTGCATAAGGTTCTCCCTCCCAGGAGAGGAAGGCTGCATTCGAGAAGTTCCTCATAGCTTCAGGATGCAGCCCCTTATTTTGAATGCTTTTGTAATTAATTCACTTCAGCTAAATTGCACGGCAGTTTTATTGTGAATATGGTGCCTTTTCCAGACTGGCTTTCACAATGAATTCGACCTGAATGCGCTTCAATTATTTGACGGCAAACATATAGACCAAGTCCTGTGCCAAGAGAAAAATCTTTCACTTTTCCAGTTTGATAAAAACGTTGGAATAAATATTTTTGAGCGACATCTGATATTCCCATGCCGTTGTCTTCGACTGTGATCAAAGCAGTGCCATCGACGTCAGTTTTCACTCCGACTTTGACTTTGCCACCATCTTGAGTGAATTTTATAGAATTACCAATTATATTGAAGAGCACTCGTTTTATAGCCAGTACATCGCCTCGCACTTTGATTGACTCTTCTAAAATAGCACTTTCTAATTCAAGATTTTTTAGTGCCGCAAGTGGTATCAAATCGTGCGTAGATTTTTGCACGAGACTTCCTAAGTCTAAATCTTCATACTGAAACTGTGGAGCGTTTACATCGTATCGATAGATTTCGAGCAAGTTCATAAGCAGATGCATCACCGATTCGTTACTACGCTTAAGTACATTAGTTACTTCTTGCAGGCGCGGATCTATTTCACCAAAATGTTTTTCCAAAATATATTGATAAAGTCGATCGGTTGAAATAAGCGGATTCTTCACATCATGCACAAGTGTGGCCATAAAATCGTCGCGTTGTTGAATTAGTCGCGAACGCTCTATTGCGTAGCGAATAGCTCGTGAAAGCGAGCGTCCATCTAGTTCGCCCTTTTCCAGATAATCTTGTGCACCCTCCTGCAGAGCCTGAATGGCAATGCTTTCGTCATCATTTCCGGTCATGATAATCAACGGATGAAGTGGTGTCATTCGGTGAATTCGTCTAAAAGTTTCGATGCCCGAGCTGTCAGGCAAAGTTAAATCGCACAAAATTACATCGAAAGGTTTATTGCTAAGCAGTTCTATTCCTTCAGATACGTTTTGTGCACGTGACAAAACAAATTTGAATGGAGCCTTATGCTTCAAAAGAGATTCGATGGCATGGCAGAACATGTCATCATCTTCAATGAGTAATATGTTGAGCTCTTGCGATCCCATTTTCATTGCAGAGTAAAAAATCCTGGTTTTAGCCAGAATTGAATAGAAACTTTTACGAAATG
>CAZFKB010000138.1:0-6636 GCA_964519785.1 uncultured Candidatus Obscuribacterales bacterium
ATTTTTTCGATTTTCAAAACGTCTTCTGGAACATCCACAGCCGGTGCGCTGCGAGCTGCCACCATCACTTTGATTTTGATTCCATTTTGCAGGGCTCTCAATTGCTCCAGTTGTTCTGCTTGTTCTAGCGATGCTACGGGCATCTTTGCAATATCGAGTAAACACTGACGTCTGTAAACATACAAACCAGTATGACCAAGTCTTTTAATCTGGTCTCCAGTGTTATCCCTATAGAAAGGAATTGCAGCACGCGAGAAATAAAGAGCGAATCCGTTATTGTCCAGAACCACTTTTACAATCATAGGATTCTGCATTTCGTGCTCTTGAGTCATCTCGTAAGCTAGAGTCGACATCTTGACATTATCATCATTCAATAAAGGCTCGATTGCTTTGTCGATATTAGCCGGCTCTATCAAAGGCTCGTCGCCCTGGACATTGACTATGACTTCTATTTGGGGCATTTTCATCGCCACTTCAGCCAGCCTGTCGGTGCCTGTTGGGTGGTCTGAGCGGGTCATGATGTATTCGCCATCGAAAGCCTCGACAGCTCGTGCTATGCGCTCATCGTCGGTGGCGACGATTACAGACGATGCAAGCTTCGACTTCAGCGCTCGCTTGTATACGTGCTCAATCATCGGCACGCCAGCAATAGAGCACAGCGGCTTGCCTGGAAAGCGCGTGGAAGCGTATCTTGCAGGGATAATAATTGCTACTTGATCTGGATTCAAAGACAATTTTGTTTCTCGCACACTCAGATTGTGGTCCAAAGTTAGTATTTTAGAGCATCTTCAATGCTGAATAATGCGCTAAGCAGTTAAAATAAGCAAAGATATATATAGATGCATATAAATGTAGTAAAATCTGCCTTTCTTACACACGTGAGGATTTGTTTGTGACAACCGAAAATACATCGCTAGACGGTCAAGCTGTTATCGAAGAGGCCAAGCGCGTAGTTGGCGCCGCTTCTGACCCTTTTTCAGGCGTGATCAAATTTTTGCATCAGCGCCCTGAGAATGAGCCGCTTGAAGGCAGTCTCGTCGAGCGCGTTTTGACCGAGACTTTCGGTTCGCACGAAGCTATTCCGCAAATTATCAAAGCGATTTCAGCAGCAGTAACAAAAATCACTCGCAGCGCAAACACAATTAAAATAACAAATCAGCACCCTACAAAAGAGCAACTTGGCGACATTTTCATCAAGAAAGAAAATGTGGTGACTTTCGAAGTCGGCGAAGAAAAAGGTGTTCTGGTTCTCAAAAAAATCGACGGACTTCTTGGTGTCGAACACGGACTTGAAGTGCCGCTAGATAAAATCGAAGTAAAACCACCCAAACTGATAGTGACAGTAGACATGGGTTTCATCAAACCGCAGAAATCTTTGAACATCATCTAGATGCACGTCCCTTTGATTATTGCCCATCGCGGAGGCAAAGTCTGGGCGCCAGAAAATACCATGTCGGCTTTCAGACAAAGTCTTGAAGCTGGAGTCGATGCTATAGAGCTCGATATTCAACGTGTGCAAACAGGTGAGCTTGTAGTATTTCACGACCAGGATTTGTCGCGCACTACAAATGGTTTTGGCTCGGTTAAAGATTGCAGTCTCGATGAAATCAAAAGATTGTCTGCTGGAGCCTGGTTCGACGCTTCTTTCAGAGAAGAGAAAGTGCCACTCTTGCAAGAAGTGCTCGATTTGGTTGCAGGGCAAATAATGCTCAATATCGAAATCAAAAATCTTCCTCATTCATACGAAGATATCGAAGAAGATTTGTTGGCAATGCTTGATGGTTACGATACGAGCAAAGTAGTTGTAAGCTCTTTCGATCACAGAATTTTGAAAAAACTAAAAGATCGAATTCAAACTGCTTTGCTAATGGTTGGAGCACCGGCTGCGGTGCAAGATTATTGCGCCGATCTTGGCTCGACATATTTTCATTGTCAAAAAGACCATATAAACGAAGACACTCTAGAAGAAGCGCATCAGGGCTCGATAAAAGTCTTTGGCTGGGTGGCAAATACAGACCGCGACTTTGCGCGCCTTATGAAGCTGGAAGTCGACGGTATCGTCAGCGACGACCCTCAAAGTTTGATGACATTCATTCAAAGCGTCCAAGAAGTGGAGAAATTATGACCGAAAAAATATTCGATCTCAGAAGCGACACTGTAACTCAACCAAGCCAAGAAATGCGCAGAGTAATGGCAGAGGCGCCAGTTGGAGACGATGTTTATGGCGAAGACCCAAGTATCAATGCGCTCGAAGAAAAATGTGCCGCACTTACCGGTAAAGAAGATGCCCTCTTTGTTTCAAGCGGGACCCAGGGCAATCTGGTATCGATTCTGGCTCATACACACAGAGGCGACGAAATAATTGTCGGACGCAAACAACACATTTTTGCCTGGGAACAAGGAACTGCAGCATCGCTTGCCGGTGTGAGCACTTGCGTACTCGAAAACCAGAATGACGGAAGCCTGCTTCTAGACGACATCTCAAACGCTGTGCGCATGGACAACGTCCACTGTCCAGTGTCCAAACTAGTGTGTCTTGAAAATACCCAAGATGGCAAAGTGTTGCGACCAGAATATCTGAGCGAAGTAAAAGAAATCGCCTACAATCACAAAATGGCGACACACCTTGACGGCGCCAGACTCTTCAATGCAGCAATCGCCCTCAAACAGCCGCTTAGCAATTTCACGAGATATGTAGACAGCGTCCAGCTCTGTTTTTCCAAAGGACTGGCAGCACCGGTCGGCTCGATTGTATGCGGGACCAAGTCTTTTATCCACAAAGCAAAACGCGCCCGCAAAGCTCTAGGTGGCGGTATGAGACAGGCTGGGGTGCTTGCTGCGGCTTGCAGTTATGCGCTCGATAATATGTTCGAGCGTCTTGAAGAAGACCACGAAAATGCTCGTTATCTAGCTTCGTGCCTGGCGGAGATTCCGTTTGTAAAACTGGATCTTTCAAGCGTGCAAACAAACATGATATTTTTCGATGTCAATTTGCCAGCCGATTTAAAAATTGATTTTCACAAGCAATTAAAAGCTCAAGGCGTGCTTGTCTCATTCATGCCAAACCGCATGGCACGAGCAGTTACACATTACGGACTAGACAAAACAGATATGGATGAAGTGGCTGAGATCATAAAAAATATCACTTTGATATTTGCTGCAAAAGTTATCGACTAATCTGGAGACGAGCATGGAAACCGGTATCACCGCAAAATTGTACACAAAGGCAGACATTGCAAAATATACAAGTGTTCGCGTTGGTGAAACCAAGCTGGGCGAAAGTATAAAAGTCACTCAAGAATTGCAAACACTTACTGCTCGTCTTGAATCTGCTCAAAAAGAAGGCGTACAGCATTGCATTTTGCTAATTCCAGAAGATATTGGTCCTAGAGCCAATCTTGGACGTCCAGGAGCCAATAAAGGTCCTCAAGCCTTTTTGCAATATTTTCTAAATATGCAGCACAACGCTCATCTAGATGCGAACAAAGTATTGATCCTTGGTGAAATCGAAGTTGACGACTTGATGAGCGAAGCACAAAGCGACGACATTGAGGGTCTGCGCCAGCTCTGCCAGAAGCTCGACGAGCGCGTATCTCCTGTTATCGAATCTATAGCGGATGCAGGTCTTGAACCGGTTGTAATTGGCGGTGGCAATAACAATTCTTTTCCGATAATCGAAGGCGTTTTAAAATCGCTGCGCAAAAGAACCGGCAAAAAAGAGCTTGGTCTTTCGGTGATTAATTGCGACCCGCATGCAGATTTTCGCTTGAAAGAAGGCAGACATAGTGGCAACGGTTTTACCTACGCACACGATAGCGATTATCTCAAAAAATATTGTGTGCTTGGGCTGCACGAAAATTACAACTCGCTCGATATGCTGAAACGCTTTGATAAAGCCGAGTTTCTGAGGCTTTCATGGGAAGATTTCGCTATTCGAAAAACTATGTCGTTCGACGACTATTTGAAAGAAGCCACCAAATATCTGCAAGACGTGCATCCAGTCGGCATCGAACTCGACATGGATGCAATAGAAGACATGCCGTCGAGCGCACGCACACCATTTGGCATCAGTCCCCAACAAGCTGCTCATTATATTCATACAATAGCATCGAGTATCGACACCAAATATTTGCACTTGAGCGAGGCAGCCCCGCCACTTGGCACAGACGATAGCGAGCGCCAGGTCGGCAAAGCCCTTGCTTTGATGGTGGTGACTTATCTCAAAGCCCGCCAGGAGTTCAAGGAGCGAAGAGCTTCGATTACACGCCTTATCGACCTTTCTTGAACTGTCATAAAGCTTTTGATTTAGGGGAATAATTAGAGAGACTATTCACCAAAAGCCAAGACTATATAGCTAAATGGGTCAAGAAAACGAAGGCGAGCAAAATATAACGGTGGCCGACAAAGGTCCGCCCGCGCAGTCTGGCTCGTGGATTTCTGACCTCTACAACTGGGTGACAGGAAACAGCCAACCAGAAAAAACCGATTCTATCCCAGCCAAAGATCTGGTTGTTCCACCTATCTGGTCGGACGTGACGCCGCACACCATGACCCATGTGGACAAGATTCCCGAAGGACTCAAAGATAGCGTAGTCACAATAGGAGTCGAAAACCAGACACAAGGAGTCTTGCCTGGAAAATTGACAGGCTTTTATGTCAATCCTAATATGGCTGCCGGTCCAAGCTCTGGCAACGATCGTGTGATTGTTACAAGCAGCCATGGCTTCGCTGACGACTGGGTGAAAAACACTCTTGCAAATAGCTTTCTGCGCGACGCCGATACCAATAAAGACCGCCAGATAAATCGCAAAGAGCTTGAAGACATAGTCAGAACCACGCCAGAAAACGAGGACGGCAAGCTCTATAGATTCCAGCACTTGCTCAAAAACTTCGATGAAATCTTGAACTTAAGCAGAAAAATAAATCCAGATGCGCAGGGCATAACGCCTGCTGGAATTTCTGCCTTTATTTCTAAAGATCAAAAAATAACTGTTAGAACCAATCAAGGAGAATTCGAAGCCAGTCTTGTATATCAAAATCCAGAAACTGACATTGCGGTACTCGAGCTCAAAGGATTGAGCCCGGAGCAATCGGCATTGCTTGGACGGAATCTTGTCTTAAAGCGAGGTCCGGTGCCAAGAGGCACAACTGCAGTTGCCATCGAAAGTGATTCTGAAGGATTGAATATCAGTATCGGTGGGGTGCTGGGCTCTCAACAATCCACAGTTGCACGCGATCCAATGTCTAAAAGCACCGCTCCCGTTATACATACCGACTCAAAAACACGCGGAGGATTTTCGGGCGGTCCACTTGTAACTTTCGACAGCAATTCAGAGCCATTTGTAATTGGCTTACACCACGGTCGAGACTACAAACATACATCAATAGCCATTTCTAGTGAAGCTGTCCTTGACGCATTGAAGCAATACAATTTGATCAAAGCCCAGGGTCGCTGATAGATTCAATGACTGTGCAATTGAACAGTGTTATTCGCCAGACCCTGGCTTAAATTGCTATTGAGGCAACTCACAAAGCAATTTAAGGAGAAGCGCAATGTCACACCCCGAAAATCATTTCAATAAATCTGAGTCATTCAAATCAGAACAGTCTCCAGGGATGCAAGTAATAAATCATTTGCTGGAAGACGCATATTCATTTGGAAAATTGACTGTTGGCGATTTTCAAAAACATGGTCCTTCGATGCTCAATAATGTGATTGAAGAAGTTAAAAAAGACCCACGCAAAGGATTTGAGGCGGTCGCTGTTTTAGGACTGACCACTGCTGCAGTTGTGGCAGAAACGCCAGAAATCATTGCAATAGCCTCAGCTGGAGCCATTCTTGGCGGCTTGCATCTAGCAGGCGAAGCCTGCGTCAATCAGGCTAACAACTGGGACAAACAGGTCAAAGACAAGCACTGATCTTCTAACTCAGTCCACCACACGTTTGAATTCTGTTGAAATATTCCACCACTTCAGTTTTTGTTTTGTTTCGGCTACGTTTTTGGAACGATATTGACCTTTAGATGCCTGGCTGAGGATGTCGATATTCAACTTTTCATCATCATCATTCTGGATGAGTTTTGAAAGTTGCTCGCAAGCATCACTTTGCTCTGAAATTTTCCAGTCGCCGCCAACCAGCTTCATTCGACTGGCAACTGCATTTAAAAGTTTTGCGATATCTTCGTTGCTTGTACCCTTCTTGAATATGACTTCATAAACTATACGCAGATTTCTATCTACATCTGCATAACCGATTATTTCTCCAGCCAGCGTTCTCAAAGTTATGATCGATTCGATTGGTGCATTTAACTCGTATTGATTTCCACGAATAGTTTGTGCCAGCTCTTGCAAATCATCGCGATCGACTTCATCGACAAGGCTAAGATAGACGTCTGGCGACGTCAATTGCATGGTGACAGCTTCTGGATTGTCTAACTGGGCACGAGCTTTGACATAATTTTTGTTGACTGCAAGCACTCTGGTTGAAAATTCTGGCAAAAACTCGACTGTCCAGTAATCTGATGGGCCCTTATATCCTTTAGGATATTTTTGTTTAGCCGAATTAGAATGAGGCCACTGCTCGAAATCCATACCCAGATTCTTCATATCGAGCGTGGTTGCCAGCTCCACTCTTTC
>CAZFKB010000139.1:0-6603 GCA_964519785.1 uncultured Candidatus Obscuribacterales bacterium
GAGAGTTCCGCTTTTCGTACTTTAACCGCCGTGAACTCAAAGGAGGGTTCCGCTTTTCGTACTTTAACTGCCGTGAACTCAAAGGAGAGTTCCGCTTTTCGCACTTTAAACCAGAACCAAACGTCCGTATCAAACAAACGAAATGGAGACCTATATGATCATCAACGAAATCACCACTTTCACCGGCACCTCGGCCGTCCTTTTCCCTGTCTGCGAGCAGCTGTTCAATTCTGTTCTCGTGCGCGCCAGCAAAGATGATTCTTTGTGGAATCATAGGCTCGAGACTTTGCGTAAGCTTTCCATGCTTGAATTTCTTGTCCCGTCGCAGTTCAAGCCCAAGCCTTACGACATTGAGGAAGAGCGCCTGGAAGACTCTCGCTATCGTCGTCAAGTCATTCGCAAGCTGAAGGCACCGCGCCCCGGTAAGTGGTCGCGTCAGTTCTTGCATATCGAGAAGAACCGCATGGATGACGACAAGTATCGCTCTGACATGGCTTCGGTTCTTGCTTATCGTTTCATGCTCCTTCTCTCGCCGGTTAGTGAGGAACTGCATGTGGTGCTTCCTCTGATCAAAATGTCGGTGGAAGAAATCGAATATGCTCTCGATTCTCTTGCGCTCAATACGCTCGATTCTGTCAATGTGGCGAAGCTATTGCTTACGCGTTTGGCGAATCAGCTGGTCGACGCTAATCCCACGTTTCAGAAGGTTCAGGCTGAACTCAAGGCCGAGTTCAAGGCGGTTGGCGACGAGTTGCGTGCGTCGTTGAAAGAGATTGCAGACAAGCATCGTGCTGAATTTGGCGCCGCTCTCGATTCAATCCTTCATGATGTTCGCAAAAATGCAGACGAGACTATTGCTGGTATCAAGCAGCGATTGGGTGAATCTGCTAAGCGCACACAAGCGGTTCTCGATGAGGAGGAGCGCTATCAGAAAGAGAATAGCGACCCGCAAATTGCATTCTATAACGCAGTGAAGAAGCGCGAACGAAGCGGCGATAAGCCCTGGCTTCGTCACTAAAAGAGGAGACAGACTATGAAAACCCAAGATCTCAAAGTCCAATACGAGTGCTCTCATACACCGCATTCCTGCGGGCAGCATTCGAGCTTTGCAGGTGGTTCGAACGAACCTAGCTGTCACGAGCGCATCTACTTTGAAGAAGAGCAGAAGCGTTGTCTAAAGGCTCTCAAGGAGAGGCTTGCGAAAGGAAAATCTCTCGAACCCGATAAGCAGGATAAATAAGGTTAGCTAATGTCGGCACGGTCAGGTTCTTTTGAGGTTTATAACCTCAGAGAATCTGACCGTTTTTCTTCACCTGAATTCAGTTTGGTTTTTTTGATCGTTGTATTATTATAAATTATAGTAATTAGTTTCAAAAAACAATAGAGAGAAGTGCCCTGTGGTAAACAGGGACACTTCTTCTACTACCGCGGCTTTATTTGAGTACTGGCCACATAGGCCATGTCGCATCTCGCTTCATGACCTTGAGCTGAAACACCCAGAGAAAGCCGATTTCCAGTGCGGCAAATGGTAGTCCAAGCCAGAAGCTCGAGAAGTTGACGGTGCCGGGCACCACTCGACCTACGAGCCAAATGGCTATCATCACGCTGAGAACAGCTATGCCGGTGGGCACAGCCAGACCTGGATTTTCAAACTTCTGCCACTTCCAGACGATGGCCAGGAGGATTGCGAAGCTGATACCAGATACGATGCTCAATGTGAGTGCCATGTCGAAGATATCGAAGAGGCTCGACATTCCGAAGGCTCGAACGATAGTCCCAAGGACGACTACCACAGCGGTTGTCATCCAGAGAATGCCGAACTCACGAGCGATGTGTTTCAACATATAAGCGTCCTTTTGTTGTGCTCAATTGGATTGGGCAGTGAAAGAGCTCTCCGCACCAGGTTTTGGCGCGGAGAGTAGAGGCTGCAAACAGGTCAGGCTTTTTGAGCTAGTTCATCGAGCCTGACACATCGATTTTTGCCATCACCGCCGAGTAATCGTGCGGTCGTTTGGGAATGGCGATGCCGTAGGCACGGACATCGAAACCGGCAACGTAGATGGCAATCGCCGCCGACAGAAAGAACGGTGTATCGAGCTGATGCAGCGTTAGCACGGTGTCGCCGAAGATGGCGAAGGCGACGGGCAGAGCTAATGCCACCGCGCAGCACGGAACCGGTGCGTTGCATTTGCTCTCGTAGCGGTCGCTGAAGAGCACGAGCCGCGAGTAGAGTGCAACGCAGAAAGTGCATGCGTAGAGGCACAGGTTGACGTAGAGGAACCAGAAAGTGTCCGGCGCTGCAAACAGAATCGTCATCATAACGGCGAGGATGCCGATGAAGATGCCGATGATGCAGAGGTAGTTTCGGAAGCTCTCGAATTCGCTCATTTTTCCTCCGTGTTGTTGAGTCTGGTGGATAAGTTCAGGCGGAACGAAGGCGTGCCGGATAGCTCTCCAGATCGCGGCGACTTGCGGCATAGATGCAGACGGGGACGGCACTGATGTGAGTGCTGGGCACCACGTCCACGACATGGCCGATGTTTGCGATATTGTCGGCAATGAACGTGAGCACCGTCTTCACCTCCTCGTCCGTTTCGTTAGTGCGAAGGAACGAGTAGATCTGGTCGGCGCGAATGATGCCCGTGCCCGATTTGTCGATGCGGTTGAATATCCGCAATCCGACTTCAGGAACACGAGGTGCCATCGTTATTTCGAGCCGGATTTGCTCGAGAATTGCCGTCCCGATTTTCGAGGCAATCAAGGTGTTGACCACCGCACTTGCCAAAGCCCAGAGGAATGGGTTGGACAGGTTGAAGTTCACCGCGATGACGATAGACACAACCGCGCCGACGATTGAAGCGACGAGCACGGCGATGTCCATGCCGCGACGTCCATATTCTCTTCCTGCTGCCATAGCGAGAGCCGGCACCAGTAGCGCTTGGACGAGGAAACAGGAAGCTGCAATGAGAAGGTTTTGAGTCACGGTATTCTCCTTACTTGAGTTAAGTTAATTCCCCTCTTCTGACAAATCGCGCTAAACGAGACCTTTTCCGCTCACCGCTCTGGTGGAGAAAAAGTCTGAGTTGAGTCTTTGCGCTTTGCTTAGTCGATAGTTTTTGAGTTTGGTTTGAAGAGGTTGCTATAAACCTAAAAAAATCGGATCATGAAGCCAAGTTAAACCGTGAGCCCAGGAGTTCTACTAAAAAAGTAGAAGCCTTAAAAGGCACTAATAATCAGATTCTATCTTAAGAAAAAATATCTAGCGCAACCGTGCTAACTTCAGGAAGAAGAAAGTTGTTCATATAGTTTCTGGTCGCGACCGGCCAGGTCGTATCGACCTTCTTTTTCGTATGCTCGTGCTCGATGGAGATAAGCATTGACGTTGGTTTTATCCAATTCGATCGCTCTTGTGTAATCTTCGATAGAACGCATATTTCTGCCAAGATTCGTGTTAGCTAAACCACGCATAAGGTAGGCGTCAGCTCGATCTGGCTCAATGCTCAGCAAAATTGTGAGGTCGGCGATGCACCGCCCGTAGTTGCGTAATTGGAAATAAATTTGAGCACGCAAGTTGTAAGATTCAGCCAGTTCAGGCTCTCTATCGATTGCTTGATTCAAATCTGCAAGCGCTTCTTCGAATCTGCCGAGTGACAGATTGGATGTACCTCTTCCAATAAATGCCACTACAAATTGGGGGTCGAGCGTTAGAGCGAGATCGTAGTTTGCAATAGCACTTTCATGATTACCGCTGCGAACATGACCTACCGCATCATTGAATGCTCTTTCCGCTGGTGACATCTCAGGAGTGCTTACGGAAACTGGTTTTGGTGCGGGTTGAGCTGACTGAGCAGAAGCTTGGTTTTCTGTCTTTGGAGCGTTAGCCAGTTTGATGATTTTATTCAATCGACTAAGGAGTGAGTGAATTTCGGTTTTCCACTGAATCATTCCTTCTGTTCGTTCCCAGAGTTCTTTTAGTTCAGAATTTGAAAAGATTCTTTCGATAACTTCTACTGCAGCGTTTACTAGCTCAGGTGCTGCTTTATAGCTGTTACGTTTTATCCACAAAATGCATTCTTGAGGGTCGTCTGGCGCTCCAGCGCCGTGAGATAGGGCGACCATCTCCGCTGCGGCAACTGCACGCTCGGCGTCCTGGGCGTCGATAAAAGATTCAGATTGGACTACTGCCAGAAAAGCACGTATTATTTGTTCGTCGGTGGAAGTTGGAAACAACGTACGCAGCCATTCGCGGGCTGTTTCGTTGCCAAAGGCTTTATAGTCAAAATCCATTTGCACCATATCTATAGTTTAGCAACTTCGAGTTAGAGTTTTTATGAAAAAATCCACTTCAGAACGCTTTTCTGGTCTGGCTCAGTCCTATTCCAAATCGCGACCAAGTTATCCTCAAAGCGCTATTGACTACATTTTTGAGACTTGTCAATTAAAGTCGGGAGCGACGGTCGCAGACATTGGGTGCGGAACAGGCATTTCCAGTCGCCTTTTTGCTAGGGATGGTATCCAGGTCATAGGCGTGGAACCAAATGAAGACATGCTTTCGCAGGCCAAAACCAGTGACACTGCTAGTGGTGACTCAATTGAGTATCGTTTTGGTACGGCTGAAGAAACGGGCTTGCCTGATTCTTGCGCAGACCTTGTTGTGTGCGCTCAGGCTTTTCACTGGTTTCGATCAAAAGAGTCACTTAGCGAATTTAGTAGAATCTTGAAGAATGGCGGTTATTGCGCTCTTTTATGGAACGAGCGTGACCACAAACAAGAAGCCACTCGTGCTTATGGTGATGTTGTTGTCAAATACAGCACCGACCCGGCGGTCGAGCTCAAGCGAGGTGCGTCGGGCAAAGACCTCATTTTGAGCGAGTTATTTAAGATGTTAGGAGTATTTGAATTCACTAATTCTCAAACTCTTGATTTAGACCAATTATTGGGTCGCGCGTTTTCAACCTCTTATATGCCGCACGAGGGAGAGGAATTAGAAAAAGCTCAGGCTGAAATTAGCCAGGTTTTCGAGCAATACGCCAAAGATGGCTTGATGACTCTTTCTTACGTAACAACTCTTTATCTAGCGCAAAAGACAGATACAAACTGAAGCGAGTTTAATCTAGTCCTGCTTGCTCCTGGTTCCCGTAAAGCCCCATGATGTGAGGCTCTACAAGAAAATTGCGATAAGATAACGATTTTCAAGTGAGCATATATTTCGATGTCAAAATGTTTCGGTAACAACTTATGGAGTTTCCATCAATGACCGGAATTTTTGAAGATTTAAGCACTTTGGGGCACGAGCAAGTTTGTTTTTTCCACGATAAGGAATCCGGACTTAAGGCCATAATTGGAATCCATAGCACAGTATTGGGACCAGCCCTTGGCGGTTGCCGTATGTGGAAATATGCAAGTGAGCAAGAAGCGCTCAAAGACGTGCTTCGTCTATCGCGCGGCATGACTTACAAAGCTGCTGTAGCCGGCTTGAAACTAGGCGGCGGTAAAGCCGTGATCATCGGAGATGCCAGAGCTGACAAAAACGAAAAACTATTACTCGCTTTTGGTAAAGCTGTTCAATCACTCAACGGTCGTTATATCACTGCTGAAGATGTCGGTATGACCGTTAAAGATATCGATACGATGCGCACTGTTTGCGACTCTGCAGTTGGCGGATCCAACGAAGGCGGTTCTGGCGATCCTTCAGATATGACCGCTTTTGGTACTTTCCGCGGTATGAAAGCTGCATTGAAATTTGCTGGAATGGGCGAAAGTTTCGAAGGTATCAAAGTTGCAGTGCAAGGCGTTGGTAATGTCGGCTATCACTTGTGCAGCTATCTTTCCGCTGCTGGAGCAAAATTGGTTGTAACCGATATCTATCCAGAGCAATTGAAAAAAGTGCAAGAGCAGTTCGGCGCTAAAGTTGTAGCACCAGACGAGATCTACTCTACAGATTGCGATATCTTTTCACCTTGCGCACTGGGTGCCATTCTTAACTCAAGAACAATTCCAATGCTCAAATGCAAAATTGTAGCTGGAAGCGCCAACAACCAGTTGGAAGCTAACGAAGATGGAATCGAGCTTTTCAAAAAAGGTATTGTGTACGCACCAGATTATGCAATCAACGCTGGCGGATTGATTAACGTTGCTGCTGAACTGGATGGTTACAACAAAGAGTCAGTCGTGGCCAAAGTAACCAAGGTGTACGATACAATCTTAGATGTTCTTGAAACATCTAAGAACAAAGCGATCCCACCCCATGAAGCCGCTGATGCCCTTGCTGAGCAAAAGCTGGCCGCAAAAAAGTCGGTAGATAGAGCCTTTGCACCTGTTTAACACACTCTATGGCGGAATCAAATGCCCTGCATGCCAGGAAAAAGTGGTCTCGGGCGTTGGTTTCAAATTAGGGCAGGTAGCTCATCACGCTTATAAGATTGGTGACGAATTGCGCTGGGGTGGAGAAAATTGCCGTCCCAGCGCAAGTCTTATAGATAAGGATGCAGACGTAATCAAGACAGTTGGTTATTACAATTGCGATAACATTCGCTGCCAGACCTGGCAGGACTGTTATCCTCAAGTACAGATTGCGCTCATAACTGTGGAGCACAATGTTAT
>CAZFKB010000140.1:0-6530 GCA_964519785.1 uncultured Candidatus Obscuribacterales bacterium
TCATTATGACACCGGAAATGGTGCTGCTCATATTTTTGCCTGCTCTTTTGTTTGAGGCATCGTGGAACCTTGAAGTCAAAGCTCTTAGGCGAGATTGGCGCGCAATAAGTGTGCTTGCGACCATTGGAGTCGTTTTGTGCATGTTTGCGGTTGCAGGCGTATTGCATTAAATTTGTGGATTATACAAGTCGCTAGCTCTTCTTTTTGGTGCTATGGTTTCAGCTACCGACCCGGTGTCTGTCATTGCTCTCTTCAGACAGATGGGAATAGACAAGCGCCTGACTCTGATTCTTGAGGGCGAAAGCCTTTTTAACGATGGTACTGCTGTAGTTCTTTTTAAATTAGTGCTTGCAGTCATTCTTGCTGGCGGTCACTGGAGCCTCACCAATGTGATGACTAGTTTTGTCATGGTCGTGCTTGGTGGTGCGCTTCTTGGTATTTTGATTGGTTTTCTTGCTTCCTACATTACTAAGGCATTTGATGATCATTTGCTTGAAACGACACTGACTATGATAACTGCGTATGGTTCTTTTATATTGGCTGAGCACTTGGGGGTTTCGCCTGTTATAGCAGTTGTAGCTGCGGGTGTCGTCTTAGGTAATTTTGGTGGCAAAAGAGCGATGTCGGCTAGTACTCGTCTGGCTGTTACGTCATTTTGGGAATATGCAGCGTTTTTAGTCAATTCTATTTTGTTCTTGTTAATTGGCTTGCAGATTGATATCCCATTGATGTTGAAGGATATCGAATTAATTGGTTTTGGAATCCTTGCCGTTATGGTGTCACGAGCTATAGTGATTTATGGATTGTGTACATTTCTTTCCAGTAAATCGCGACCGATTCCGACTGTTTGGCGTCACTTACTATTCTGGGGTGGCTTAAGAGGAGCGCTGGTTATGGCGCTGGCATTGAGTCTGCCACTTGACTTTGCTAATCGTCAGCAAATAATCAATCTTACTTTTGGCGTGGTGTTATTTACTTTGCTTGTTCCTGGTTTGACTATGAGTCCTCTCGTGAAAATTTTGGGGATGAAAACCAAACAAGCTGATTTGACTGAATTCCAGGAAAACAAAAGTCTTTTGCTGGCTCATAAAAGCGAATTGACTGAGCTTGAGCGACTACAAAAAGAAAACAGAGTTACATCCTCCTCCTATGAAGCTATCAAACTCGATATCTCAAAGCGAATTCAGCAAATAAATGAAGAGCTGACCAAGACTGAAGTAGAACACCAGATGCTGGAGAAATTCTCAACTCAACAAGCGCAAATTCATATGCTTGAATTTCGAAAAGATTTTTTGTCTCAACTCAATAACCAGGGACATTTGTCCGATGATGCTTACACTAATCTGCTTGTTCCAATCGAGCAGGAATTGAGTTTACTCGAGATTGCAGGCGACAATGAGGGTGTTGACCTCAGTTGACCAGACGCAATTTGGTCAATTTGGCGATTGCCTGGCTGCGATGTTCTACCTGCAATTTGCTTAAAATATGGTTGACATGCACTTTTACAGTGCCAAGACGCAAATTTAATGCATCAGCAATTTCTTTGTTTGTCATTCCATCGACTAAAAGTTTAAGTACCTCACGCTCGCGATTGGACAAAATCTCAAGCGATTTTGGCAGTTCAAGCGTGGAAGACACTGCTTGCAAAAGTCTCAAACCATCGCCTTGCAGTAAGTACTGGGTGATAAAGGGACCTAACCAAACACCACCTTTAGATACAACATCGATTGCGTTTGAAAGCCAAGACGTAGGCCATATCAAATAAGCTTCGGCTTTGACTGAAAGTGCTGACCAGAAATGGGTCTCTTCGCTCAGCAAAATAATGAATTTGGCGCCAGGTATGAAGGCGCGTAACTCATTAACGATGGAGGATGCATCGCGCCTGGTCGGTTCGAATTGAAGCAAAACGATTGGTTGGGCGACATTTGCTAATTCTCTTGCTGCAGTGTGAACGTCGGGTGAATAACCAACCAGATTGCATCCCGACAATTCTTTGAGCAGTCGGTGAATTTCTTGCGAAGTGTGAGCGCTCGCTATGCAATAGATGTTGGTATTAGTTGCCGTTATCATTTTATGCTCCTGTACGTCATTCGATTTAGAAAAAGTTGGCATCTGTACCGATAGCTCTATATCTAGGTATATCATATAGGATAAATTTTGCCAAATATGTAACTAAAGATATAGTTTTGGGTCTGTGAAGCAAACGCTACTATTTTGCCGATTGTTAAAACGAATTTTGATTCTGGTCTTGATTGCCGGAAACTCTGCAAATAAAGCGTTTTGAATATTCTGTGACTAACCACCCCTGCCAAGAGTCTGATTGAGAGCCACTTTTAATTCGTTTAAGTCCGCTTCCTTTTGCGACGACTTTGCTTGCGCTGAATGTGATCCGGATAATGTGCGCAAACCAAGAAAAATGGCAACCAGAGCCAGTTTTCGCTTGGTCTTTTTTTGTCATACTTACACTTCTATTCGACACGAGTTTTACTGCATAAGTAATTGATGGCAGAAAGGGGTAACTAGTCTGATGGATTTGGTTGTCAATGTCTTGCTCTAAAATGGAATTAGGAGACAGGCTGGTGAGAGATAAGGCGTTAAAAATTGTCCTGGTAGAGGACGACGAACTTTTGGCGATAGCTATTAAGACTGAGTTGGTATCAAACGGATTCATTGTGCAGCATGCAAGCGACGGACTCGAAGCTCTTAACTTAATTGAGCAAACCAATCCCGATGTTTTGTTGTTGGATGTTTCTGTTCCCCAGCTCAACGCTTTTGGCATTGTTGAGCGTTTGCGCAATACTCGTTTTAGCAATCTGCCTCTTGTGGTTCATACTTCCTGGGAGTTAACCACCGACGAGAAAGCACAGCTTACTTTGGGGAAAACAGAAGTTATTTCAAAAATAAAAGCTTGCTCGTTTGAGCTTATAGATATCATTCAAAGAGTGGCAGAATAGACTGAATTGATTCCCTACATAATTGTTTTGACAATTTCAATTGTTGTAGCCATTTGTATTCTCTATATGAGTCGCGATAAATTGCAGGCTTATTGGGAAGCTTTTTTTACCTGTGCTTTCATAGCAATTGCAGCTCCGTTCGTTTTTACCCCAGGAACCTTTTGGGTTGCAACCGCCTGGTGCATCGGGTTGTTTTGTGGAGCGCCTGTTCTTGCCCTTGCTAGTGCTATTTTTTCCTGGAAAAAATTCAGAGCTACTTCTATATTTTTTGGAAGTTTGGCACTGGTGTTAGTTGCAGTGGCAATTGAAGCGTTTTTTGTCGAGCCCAATCATATTACTGTTCGTCACGAAATTCTTGTATCGCCCAAAATTAATAAGCCCACTCGAATTGTTGTTTTAGCCGATATTCAAACAGATAAGGTGGGATTTTATGAAAGAGAAGTTTTAGAGAAAGCGATGATGGAAAAGCCAGACATGATTATTATGCCTGGAGATTATATCCAGACTTATCCTGCCGAAAAGTATTTCGAACAAGGAAAACAGTTGAACAAACTTTTTAAAGAAGTGAAGCTTGCAGCGCCTCTTGGTGTTTATGCTCTGGGGGGAGACATGGAATCATGGACCACGCTTTGGACTCAAATGTTTGATGGAATACCTTGTACTTTGTTTCCAGACACAAAAACGATTGAAACTCCAGACTTTACTATTACTGGACTCAGTTTGAAAGATTCGCGATACCGATATAAAACGCCAGAATCAAACAAGTTTCACATTGTATTTGGTCATGCTCCAGACTTTAGTATAGATAAGCCAAATGGCGATTTATATATAGCCGGTCACACGCATGGAGGACAGGTGCAATTGCCTTTTATTGGGCCTATCGTGACTTTTACCGATGTTCCACGCAAACAGGCGGGCGGTTGTTTTGCTCTGTTAAGTGAGAATCCGCAGAAGTATCTAGTCATTTCTCGCGGTATTGGTCGCGAGCGAAATGGTGCTCCACAAATTCGATTTATGTGTTTACCCGAAATTGTGGTCATAGATCTGAAACCTTCTAAATAGGGAGGTCCGACCCATTTTTATTTTTTATACAATTTGCTTGATTATGCTTGCGCTTATTGGTGCATTTTTGATCTTCAAATTTAAAAAGCAATATTGGACGCTCTGGACTATTGTGATTTTATATGGTGGCATATCGTTCTTTGTCCCATATTTTTTTCTGGGAAAAGGGTTTATTGTCGCAACCGCCTGGTGTTATGCCATTTTTGGTGGTGGATTGATTCTTTCTCTAGCGTGTGTTTTTAGTGCGTGGCCGAAGTACAAAGTAACGTCGGTGTTTTTTGCTGTTATTAGTTTGGCATTGCTAGTGGTGTCAGTCGATGCTTTTTTAATAGAACCATATTCTATTACGATAAGGCATGAAAGGCTTGAGTCGGCCAAATTGAAACGAGCAATTAGATTGCTTGTTTTAGCTGATATACAAACAGATGTGATTGGTGATTATGAGAAAAAAGTTCTTGCTCTGGCTATGTCGCAAAAGCCCGATTTAATTGTTTTGTGTGGCGACTATATACAAACACAACCCAGTCGCGATCCTGTTCTTTGCGCAAAACTGCGAAAGCTGTTTAAAGACGTGAATCTAAGTGCACCAATGGGAGTTTATGTAATTCAAGGTGACATGGAGTGGGAGCCTAACTGGCAAGAAATATTTTCGGGATTGCCCTATCGGGTATTTACTAGTACGCAAACAATTGAAACCGATGATTATTGTTTTACTGGCCTGACTTTATACGATTCGCGCAATATCTTAAATTTGCCTGACAAAAATAAGTTTCACATAGTAGCAGGACACGCACCCGACTATAGCATCATGAAACCAAATGCCGATTTGTTTCTGGCAGGGCATACTCATGGAGGGCAGGTTCAGTTACCTCTGCTTGGACCGATTATTACTGGCTCGATTTTGCCGCGTGCTCTGGCTGGAGGATGTTTTACCAAAATAGCAAATGGTCCAGACAAATATTTGATGATTTCGCGTGGAATAGGAATGGAACGTCTCGATGCTCCTCGGATGCGATTTATGTGCCTGCCTGAAATTGTGGTGATTGATTTGGTGCCCACTAAATAGATATATAATGTCTATCGGAGGAGAATTTCTGCGCAAAGTTTATTCAATTTTGATAAGTCAGGCGGTGCTATGGAGTTCTGCCACCTGTGCTTATGCAGACGATCCTCCTGCTGTTTCACCGCAACTACGAACCGGGTGCGAGTTTAACGAGCAGAGTCTGGGTGAAATGCAAACCCAATCCAACTGGTTTCACATTCCCTGGTGGCTTGCAGGAACATGGAAGCGAGAGCGCAGCATTACTTTTAGTCAGGGTGAACCTCCTCGTCCTAAGAAAGACGAGCGAGTAAGAATTTTTGGATTTCAAACTGATGGCAAGGGAGGAATCTGGCATTTGGTGCGAACTCCTTTTAAGGTTGTTACGCGCACTCCTGGTAGTATCAATTATTTTTTGATTCGCAAAGAAGAGCCAATAAAAATTTCAAAGCACGAAGTTACAATCCGCATGGTCTGGACTATCTGGCATGTGCATGAGAAAACGGGGCGCATTTTAAGAGTGAATCAGGGTGACCAGGTCGATACATTTCGACCAGTAAATGAAAACACTTTGAGTGCAACTTCAGTTTGTCAGGCTTATTCGGAAACTGGCAAGCCGATGGGATTATGGCGAGCTCAATGGACAGATCATAAAATAGAAGTCTACAAACCTACGCAAGAGTTGAATGGTCAGAATCTTGTAGTGCTTTTGTCTGATTTTTTAAAGTCGACTGGTCGTTACAATAGAATTCCGCAATCAAGTGGACAACCAGTGAATGCTCAGATGGAAAATGCTCAAAGCGCTGGTGAATTAGAAAATTAGAAATTAGTTTTTGACCAGTTCGCGGTCTTCTTGTGATTCTAGTTTTCTGAGTTTATATTTCTCAGGTAAAGCTGTTTGAGCCTTGGTGTCATCGAGTAACCAGTCGAAAAATGCCAGGGCGAAAAAGGCACCAGCCAACTGGCAGCCGATGAATGAAATAATGTCGGCAGATTGAATTCCAGTTATGGTTGCAGTAAGAGTTCTAGCAATAGTAACAGCCGGATTTGCAAAGCAAGTAGAAGAGGTAAAAAGAATTGCGCCAGCCACATACATGCTGACTGAAGCGGGTCCTGCTTCAGGTTTGAATCTTGAGCAGCCCATTATCACTCCGATCAAACAAAAACTTGCAACAATTTCGCCAAGCCATTGTCCTGTGCCTGTGCGAACAGTTTGCGACCACATTATTGCCTGATGGTCGAACATCAAATTGGCTAAGATGACACCAGCCATTGCTCCCCATATTTGAGCACAAATATAATGGAAAACAATTTGCCAATCTGTGTCACCTTGGATGGCACTAGATATGGTGACAATCGGATTGAAATGAGCCGAGATATTGCCGAGCATGTTTATTAGCGCATACAGAACACAACCTGTGGCAATCGCTACACCAAGTACTGTTATTGCTATGTTTCCGTGATCGAGCGAATGC
>CAZFKB010000141.1:0-6517 GCA_964519785.1 uncultured Candidatus Obscuribacterales bacterium
CTCCAAGGCAGCGGACCACTGTGCCTAGGTTACTTACTTCTAGGCTGGAAAGATGGAATCTTCATAGAAAACTGCCCAGACTGCTCCTATTCGGCATTACTTACCGCTTTTGGCGGTTCACCGCTCTCAGGCTCAAATAGCTGGTCAGGTTATTGCAGAAATTGCCATAAAAGAGTAACTGGAAAAGATTCCCAACACAAGCCATTTTTTAAGCGGGTTAAGTATGTGCTTACTCTAAGACAATCCTACCCTGCGACATCAAACAGCTAAGTCACTACTGCGCTTTTGCCCTTGATATTGAAATATTTTGCTTGAGGATGGTGCACAACAATTGCAGATGTACTCTGTTCTGGAACGAGCTGAAATTCTTCGGTCAAATCAACAGCTATACGACCTGGGTCTAGCAGCTCGAAAAGCAATGCCTGGTCTTCAAGACTGGGACAAGCCGGGTATCCAAAACTGTATCTAGTACCACGATAACCTTGCTGGAACAATTTTTCGATATCTTTGGCATCTTCATCGCCAAAACCAAGCTCTTGTCTGATTCGCTTGTGCAGCACTTCTGCAGCACCTTCGGCCGATTCAACCGATAGACCATGGAAATATAAATAATCGGTATACTTGTCGTTCTCGAACAACTCTTTAGAGTATTTCGAGGCTTTGCGTCCAACTGTAGCAATTTGCATTGCCACCACATCTAGTTCTTCGTCACTAAAGAAGTCGGAGATACAAAGCTTTTGTCCATGGTCCTGGCGTGGAAACGTAAAGCGCAGACGCTCAGTCTTCATGTCGTTTTTATAAATTATAAGGTCGTTGCCGTCTGATCGACAGGGGAAATAACCATAAACTGCTTTGGGTAAAAGAAGTCCTTCATTCTTGCAACGTTTTTTGAGCTCTTCCAACTCAGGCAGGACTTTCTCTTCGAGCATCAAGTTGTATTCGGCATCAGTCATAGAACCTTGACGCACCCGCCATTGACCGCGAATCAGAACGTTTCTATTTACGTGAGCAAAAACATCATCAAGCGAAATATCTTCTAAAACTTTAGTTCCCCAGAAAGGAGGAGTCGGAATCTGGCTCTTAGGCAGTCGCTTAACCGCTTCAGCCCGTCCATTGTTTTGCAAAAGCAAAACTTCCTGGTCAGATTCAGGTGGTCCGTCGGCTAATTTGTCTGCCTCAGAATCAGCTTCAAGACTTAGTTCGAGTCGAGGTTTGTTTTCTGGAGAGGGTTTTATTTCCTGACCTGTAAGTGCGTAGACATCATTTATGCTCACGTCCTTTTTGCCTTGCTCACGCAATTTAAATAAGGCTTCCATAATTTTGAGATCGTCAAATGCATCGGCACCATAAAACAAATTGCCTTTATAAACCAAGCGACAATCTTCTTCTACATAGCGACGAGTAAGTGCGGCACCACCAAGTATCACTGGCACACTGACTGAGCGGTCATTCATGACAGACAGATTTTCTTTCATTATTACGGTTGATTTGACAAGCAGACCACTCATACCAATACAGTCTGCATTGTGCTCAACAGCTGCTGCGATGATGTTTTCGATTGGTTGTTTGATACCAAGGTTATGAACTTTGTAGCCATTATTTGAAAGAATGATATCGACCAGATTCTTACCGATATCGTGTACATCGCCTTTGACAGTAGCAAGTACCATGGTGCCGCGCGAACTACCTTCCGATTTTTCCATGAAAGGCTCTAGGTAACGAACGCAGGCTTTCATCGTTTCTGCTGACTGCAAAACGAAAGGCAGTTGCATTTTGCCTGCGCCAAATAAATCACCTACCACTTTCATGCCATCAAGCAAAATGTCGTTGATGATATCGAGTGGTTTATATTTAGCAAGTGCCAGGTCGAGATCCTTTTCAAGATTCACTCTATTGCCGTTGATAATGCGCTGCTTGAGCACGTCCTCAATACTTTTGCTAGAGGTGTCCTCTGCTGTTTTGGTGCTTGTTTTTTCTTTGCTCTTGTAATAATCGAGCAAAGCAAACAAAGGATCGTAATCGGAAGTGCGCTCATCGAAAATAAGTTTGCGGTGAAACTCGCGTTCTTCTTCGCTGATTTTAAACAGAGGCAGTATTTTCTGAGCATTTACAATGGCTGAATCTAAGCCATGCTCAACTGCATAGTGAAGAAAGACCGAGTTTAGAATTTTTCGAATTTTAGGGTCAAATCCAAATGAAATATTAGATACACCAAGAATGGTTTTGACACCAGGCAGTTTAGCCTTGATCATGCTGATACCATTCAAAGTTTCAAGACCGAGTCTGCGATCGTCGTCATTTCCGGTAGAAAGAGTGAATGTCAGAGCGTCAAAAACAAGATCTTCTGGTCTCAAACCGCCTTCAAGCGCAAGATCGTAAATTCGTTTTGCTACTTCCAGTTTCTTTTCTGCATTTTTAGCCATTCCAGATTCATCAATGGTCAAAGCAATTGTTGCTGCACCATATCTTTTGATCAAAGCGACTTTTTTCTTCATGTGTTCCACGCCATCTTCTAAATTTATAGAATTGACGAGTGGACGTCCGGTTATGTATTGAAGTGATTCTTCCAAAACGTTGAATTCAGTAGTGTCAATTACGAGTGGCAGTTGAATTTGAGTGTTCAATTTTTCGATGAACACAGTCATATCGCGCACTTCGTCCCGTCCGACATAAGCTGTGCAAACATCAAGCAAGTGAGCACCTTCGTGCTCCTGCTCACGAGCCATATTTACCATGCCATCGAGATCATCTTTTTCAAGCAATTGTTTAAACAAACGGCTTCCGTTTGTATTGGTCCGCTCACCAACGATTAATGGAGGTTGGTCTATTTCAAGCGGAACACTTGTGTAAATGCTTGCAACTGCCGGTGTGTCGATAGGACTGCGTTTTTTGGGTGCGATTTCACCCACAACTTCTACAACGCGTTTCAAATGCGCAGGAGTGGTACCGCAACAACCACCTATTATGTTGACGCCATCTTCCAGGGCAAAACGTTTGAGCGAAGAGGCAAGCTCGTCTGGAGTCAGTTTATAAACCGTCTCTCCGCCAATATTCTCTGGCAGTCCAGCATTTGGTAGAACCGAGACATATTTGGATGTATTGCCACACAAATAACGAACAGGATCCAACATTTCGCTTGGTCCGGTTGCGCAGTTGATACCAATAACATCGACATCAAAGTTTTGCAGTGTGGTAAGTGCCGCTGAGATATCTGAACCAACAAGCATTGTCCCCATTGGCGGTGCTTCGATAGTCACCTGGGTAATAATGGGAATCCTTTTGCCCAGCTGTCTCATCGTGTCGAGCATGGCTAAAATCGCAGCTTTTGCCTGAAGCAAGTCTTGTCCAGTTTCAAACTGCAGACAATCAACTCCCCCATCGATTAAGCCGCGGACTTGCTCGGCATAGGCATTGCGCATTGCCTTGAAACTGATATGACCAAGCGATGGAAGTTTGGTAGTAGGTCCAATTGAACCTGACACAAATCTGGGCTTGTCTTTGTAGCTCGAAGCAACTTCGCGAGCGATTTCAGCCGCTTTTTTATTTAACTCGTAAGCTCTATCTTGCAAATCGAACTCTGCAAGTACCACAGGAGAGCCGCCAAAGGTGTCAGTTTCGACGATATCACAACCGACGTCGAAAAAGGATGCATGAATTTGTTTGATAGCATCGGGTTTGCTTTCGACCAGAATTTCAGGACAGTTTTCGAAATTCATGTAGTCGTCCAGGGTCAAATTCATTGAATGAATAGACGTGCCCATTGCACCATCGAAAATGATGACCTTTTCTTTTAAGACTTCTAAAAACGATTTGGATGCCATTAAATATCCTCGGCTCCTGTACTATCTGGAGGAGCAAAGCCCCGCATTTTAGCCAGGTTTTGACCGCGTTCGCCGGTACAATACGAAATGAAATCTTTTACTTCTTGTTTGGCGGAAGCATCAAAAAAGAAATAAAGCGGGCGAAGAAGTGGATACGAAAGTTCTGAGGCAACAGGCTGAAGCCCTTTTGAGTTTTTATCTATTTTGATTTTTATAGTTTTGGTTTTACATTCAAAATGAGTGTAGGGAAACGCTACAAATCCAATTGCCAACTTATTTTTGGATACTTCATCCACAATAGTTTCGTTGGAGGCTAAAAATTGAGAGGACGATGCCGGCTCCACTTCTTTACCTTCGAGCTTAGCTAAATGCGATAGAAAAAACTTTGTAGACCCAGCGTCGCGCTCACGCAAAACAGGAGCGATATTGCCTTTGTATTTAGTGCTTATTTCTTCCCATTTTTTGGTGCGCCCAGAAAATATCGAAGCCAATTGCTCCAGTGTTAATTCGCTCACTGGATTTGAAGAGTTTGTCACTACAGCAATAAAGTCTTTTGCAACCATCACCTTTTTCAATTTAGCATTATTGGCTTTGGCGCAAGCCTTTTCAGAATCTAACATTTCACGTGAAGCTGCTGCCATATCACTATTTCGCTCGATCAACGAATTGATACCAGTTCCAGTACTGACGAGTGTGAGCGAGACCGGGTCTTTAGGCTTTTCTTTCATAAAGTCTTTCGACCAGGCAGAAAGAAGCGTTTCCATGGTATCTGAGCCAGTGACGCAAATCATGGGTGTTTGAGTGCGCGTATCAGTTTGATTACTGCACGACGAGCAAAGAAGCTGGCAGCTCAAGACTAGTGTTAAAGCTATGAATTGAGCTGCCTTTGCCTTCAAAATAATTTCCTTTGCTGGAGTTAGGATCAGGCTTTGACTGTGCTTATTTTGGCAAGCGCAGTCTTGATGTCCAAAACCAGATCCTCGACATCTTCGATACCGACAGACAAACGAACCAGACCATCTGTGATGCCGCGAGCTTCACGGTCTTCTTTTGGAATCGAGCCATGTGTCATGGTTGAAGGATGGCACATAAGCGATTCAACCCCGCCTAAAGACTCAGCCAGACTAAATAGTTTGGTTCCGGTCATAAAGCGTTGAGCTGCATCCTGTCCGCCTTTTACTACGATGGAGAGCATGCCACCAAAGCCACGCATTTGTTTTTTGGCAAGTTCGTGGTGTGGGTGATCAGAAAGACCAGGGTAAATAACTTTCTCGAGTCCTTCGTGACCTTGCAGCAATTTGGCGATTTCCATCGCGTTCTTTTGATGCTGCTCCATACGCACGGCTAGTGTTTTGACACCACGCATGGTTAGCCAGCAATCCTGAGGACCTGGTACTCCGCCGCAAGCATTTTGATGGAATTTGAGTTCTTCGTATAGCTCGGTGTTGCTTGTAATAACGGCACCACCTACAACATCGGAATGTCCACCAATATATTTGGTGGTACTGTGCACAACAATGTCAGCACCTAAATCGAGGGGGTTTTGCAAATAGGGGCTGGCAAAAGTGTTATCGACAACACTGATGAGTCCTTTGCTTTTGCCAATTTTGGTGGCAGCTTGCAAGTCGACCAGTTGCAACATGGGGTTGGTCGGTGTTTCAAGCCAGAGCATGCGAGTTTCTTTGGTGATCGCTTTTTCGACATTAGACAGGTCACGCGAATCGACAAAAGAGAATTTCAAACCATATTTGGTCATCACGCGCTGGAACAATCTGTAAGTTCCGCCATAAACATCTTCGCCAACCACTACATGGTCGCCTTGCTTGAGCAAATTCATGATGTTCATTTCAGCCGCAAGACCAGAGGCGAAACAAAGACCATATTTTCCATTTTCAAGCGAAGCCAGGCACTGTTCAAGAGCGGTTCTTGTAGGGTTACCGGTTCGAGCATATTCATAGCCTTTGTGCTTGCCTATGCCTTCCTGAACATATGTCGAAGTTTGATAAATAGGAGTTATTACCGCGCCGGTTGTGGGGTCTGGCTCTTGTCCTACGTGAATTGCTTTGGTAGAGAATTTCATTTTCGTTCCTTATATATAGATTGAAATCAGTTAGGCAGTAACATGAGCCTTTGATTTTTTATTGTCTTTTTCTTGATTGCTAATGGTCTCTTTCAAATGAGCCATGATATCGAAGCGAGTGAGTACGCCTTCTGCTTTGCCGTCTCTTGTGACGACAACCATGGCATTACCAAGACGAAATAGTTTGTACAGTGCATCTACTTCAGAATTGGCTTCAAGCTGTGGAAATGGCTTGCCCATTACGTCTTGAACTTTGACTTTGAGAGGGTCTTTGCGTTCGAAGACCACTTGCATACAGACTACATCGTTTATGTGACCAATATTTTGTCCACCAGATGTAACTACTGGAAGTTGGTCGATTCCATGTTTTTCCATTAACTGAATTACGGTTTGAACCGGTTCTTCAGGAGAAACTGTAATCATAGATCCGCCCACTTTACCGTGTTTTTCTTTGCGCAAAAGCAAATCGCTCAAGAAATAACTATGCTCAGGCGAAGGTAAGAAGCCGCTATCGCGCATCCATTCTTCTGAATAGATTTTGCTCAAATAGCCTCTGCCGCCATCGGGCATAAGCACCACGATTACATCTTCGGTACTCATGCCTTCTGCCACTTTG